>JBFYMG010000052.1:0-10371 GCA_041305025.1 Thermoplasmatales archaeon | reverse complement strand
TATGTTTTTCCCTTGGTTGATTGCATTTTTTTACCTATCAGTTCTACAACAGCTGAGAATCTTGCAATTTATGTTTTGGAAAAAATGCAAAAAAAGATTGCTATCCCAAAAAATATTGAGAGTATCGAAGTTGGTGTAGATGAGGGATACGGGCAGGGAGCTCGAATAGTTAAATCATTTTTATAAAGGTCGTTTTGTATGGTTAAAAAAGCGGTTTGTTTGATATCTGGTGGTGTTGATTCTTGCGTAACTGCGTTTTTAGCTAAGAAAAATGGTTACGACGTATATTGTTTATCTTTTAACTATGGGCAGCGTCATAAAAAAGAAATTAAACATGCTAAGATGGTTGCTTCTGCTGTTAAAGCAAAAAACCATGTCGTTTTTGATGTTGATCTTAAAAAGTTTGGTGGTTCTTCGCTGATGGATAAATCATTGAATGTTCCAAAAAACCAAGAATTAAAAGACATCGGAAAAGATATTCCCTCCACTTATGTACCTGGTAGGAACACTGTTTTCTTATCGGTTGGTTTATCATATGCTGAGGCCATTGGCGCTGACGCTCTGTTTATAGGCGCCACTGCTATGGATTATTCTGGTTACCCTGATTGCAGACCAGAATACATAGAGGCGTTCCGTAAGGTCTCCAAACTTGGGACTAAGATTGGTGTTGAAGGAAAACCAATCAAAATAGAGGCACCGCTGCTGTATATGACCAAAAAAGAGATAATCAAAAAAGGTTTAGACCTGGGTGTCCCTTTTGACAAAACCTGGTCTTGTTATCTTGGTGGCGATAAAGCCTGTGGCCGATGTGACTCATGTCTGCTTAGGTTAAAGGGTTTTAAAGAAACCGGTATTAAAGATCCTCTCGGTTATAGTTTTCTTCCAGAATGGTATTAGATTTTTTGTTTCTTTTTTGTTCTATAGTAATCGTAGAGATCCAATGCTATAGGTATAGATATCAGCACAGCTAGTAATATTATCAAACATACGACGCTGTCTGATTGAACGTTTGATACCGTGACTTCTACATTTTTATTCCAGAATGCGCCGCCTGCTAAGTCGTTGAAGAAAAGGTTTATGGCTCCTATCCAGGGAAGCTCTGATCTTGCTTTGCCTGTTATCCACTCCATCTTTATTGGTTCGTCACATATGCCGCCAAGTTGGTCGCATTCTTTGTTTGTATATGGATTGTCCCCTTTTGTTATGAAACCTGAATGAGACCAGTCTGGTGAGACAGGTCTATTGTTTTCTTGTAGGCCTATCTCCGGTATGTAAAGCGTTTTATTGCTGTATATCCCGTATTCTGCTATTGTATAGGTTTTTTCTGTGCCGTTTAATTCCACGTCAACCCAGCACATCGCCCTATGAATTATCTGGTCTTCTGTTGTGTCGCCGTATTTTCTATAAACTATTACGTCTCCATATTTTCCATAAGTTTTGAGGTCGTCTCGTCCTTGGCTTTCTGCACTACAATAGGTCACTATATCATTTCTTTTGGTTACTTTAACTAATAAAACCATATCTCCAGCATCTATAGTGCCTAGTCTGCCGTAAGGCTCGTTTGCATGCATCATACTACCAGATTCAATGGCGACCATTGGTGTGCCTAGCCACTGACCTGTATAAGACCAAAGGATCATGATTATTATAAAGACTGCAAATAGAGCAACAAGCACGTCTCGTATTAGAGATACCTTACCGTTTTTACTATGCCAAAAACGTAAAAATAATTCTTTAAGTTTCTTGATATCCATCTATTATCACATTCTTTTTATGTTTTCTCTGCTAGAAACTGTATATTTTATCGAGGACCCACATATAGGACAAGTGTTTATATTTTCTTTGAATTTTTTACCGCAGCCTCGACATTGATAAGTCCATTTAAACTTTTTTGTTATGCCCTGTTTTGATATAGTTTCGAATTTTATTTTTAGTTCTTGTGCCACGTTTTGTATTGAGTAATCATCTGTTAGAATAATTGCTTCATCGTTTTTGTTTAACTCCACTGCTAGTGCTAGTATCTCTTTGTCTGCCTCGGATAATCTTTGTTTGTCACCTGTTTTGATTGAGATATCGTTTATTTGTTTCATTGATTCTTTTGTTGGATCCTGTATCTTTAATCCTTTTTCCAATAAGAATTGGAAGTTTAGGTAATCTTTACCACCTGGCGAAAATTCTTTTGCAACACCCCGTGTTGTAACTATGTTTGCATCTAAGTTAATTGGTTTTCCTGAGAGAATAGCTGATGTGTCAAGAATGTATATTTTTGATTTTTCTTTAGTCATAATCTGAAGAGGTGTAAGCATTTTTTATTATATTTCATTTTAGTAGATATCTGAACAAAAATAAAAAAAGGAAAAAATTGGGTTTAACGTTGTGTTGGCTCACCGTTTAGCAATAGATTGTACCACTGTCCTTTCCATGCTATGCATAAATCGTTTATGATGGAGCCTGATTCGATTTCTCCTGTGGAGCCTATAACCCAATCACCTGGACTTCCGCTGAAGTCCCAGTACATTTCATAGTCATCTGCTCTTAGGCCAGCGGCCCCTATGTAGAAACCCCATTTAGGCTGGTATTGAGTAGTATCTTTTTGTATTTCAAAACTTATTCCAATTATCTCTTGGTAATCGGTATCTATAGTTACATTGCCCTGGCCATCAAAATCTACATCCCAGCCGAACTTTATGTGCTCAGGTAAATCAAACGCCGCCTCTATTTGCGCTCCACCTGCTAGTGTCGTTGATAATTTCATGTCTTCGTCAAACCCTGGATCAGTGTTCAACTCGATGTTTCCAACACCATCTAGATTTAGATCCCATTGTACATCCAGATCTTTCCATTGATTGGTTTGATAATCATAGAGTTTTGAATACGTGAAATGGTTTGCAAGATAAAGTCTTCCTTCGATGTCTAGTTTGCCTGAAGTAGCATTTTTCATTATCTTAAAATCATCGGCTTGGAAACCACCTAATGCAATGCGTCTACCAGTTATATCACTTGGGCTCGTGGCATATCTGATGGATTCAAATACAATCCAATCAACAAGATTTGTATCATCTGTATCAAGATATAGACCAGTAATTTTGTTGTTGCTATCCTGATACCATTTAAGTGTCATAGTTTTTGAGTAATCATTTACAAGGATTAGTAGATCAACCGATAATTTTCTGTCAGCATCTTCATAACTACATAGCGGCCCAAGTCCAGTCATACCGTTTTTTAATGTTATTGTTTTGGTTGATGTATCAATTGTGATTTTGAATTGCCCTGGCGTTAAACCTAAGTCTCCAACGGTTAAGATTTTATTGCTCCATCTCAATTTAACTAGAGCAAGGTCAATGGTAAGGCCATTGTTTATATAAAGCATTTTTTGGTCAGTCTGTCTTTGCCAATTCAAACTTATATCACCTGTTTTTACTGAAATGTTACCTAGTTCAAATTCAAATGGATCTTGCGTGTTGTTGTAGGTTAGTTTACATAATGTTGCAGATCCCATTATGCCGCTGCTTGTAATGTTGAAGTAACCGTTTGAGTTTAATTGTTCACGTTTCCAATTTATAGTGGATAAACTAGGAGTTAAAACAGGATTTAAAGTAATATCCCCTAATTCTAATTCTAGCTGACCATGAGTAATTTTCAGACTATGGTTGATAGGGCTATTAACACCAATGACAACTTGGCCTTTTAATCCTGGTTGCCATTCTGTGATATCTATTGTTCCTGAACCCGAGTATGTACCATCTATGTTCCAGTTGCCATAGTTCAAGGTGGTTAGATCGATATTCCAGCCAAAAGAGATGCTAGCTGCGACGTAAAAGTGCTGACTGTTAAATTCTGAGTGAATTAGACCCCCGCCATTTAAGTTAAAAGATGATATGGTGAAATCAATTAGTCTGCTATTCTGTGGACCAATTGCAAGATGTAGATCTTCGAGGCTTAAAGTACTTGTCTGGTACTGCGTCGACAACTCAAATTCAGGTGACGCAGAAAAATCAAACCAGATTATACCATTGTTAATAAGATATAAATTACCTATGCTGAAATCAGTATCAAACTGATCGTTTGAACCATCAAAAACAATGTTGAAGTTTTCTAATTCTACTAACTGGTTCATTGCTAAACTATAATATTTCGTGTATGGGTCTAGGTTCATACAAAAGCCGTTTCTGGATTTTGCGTTACCAATGGTACCTGACCAATATTTTGTCTCTACTTCTATACCGGATAGTTCTACCTGGTTTTCTCCTGCGATCTCTAACTGGGTGTCAGTTAGATCAAGATTAAAACTAGAAGAAAGCCCAAAAGAAATATTATCTGCATTTATAGTAAAATCTGGAGAGTTGAATTCTAAATTTTTGAAAGCTAGTGAGCGGGTAGCATCTACATTAAGAACCCTATGTTGGTCCCATTCTAATTTCATATGACCATCGCTACTAAAATCTATGTCTGTGATAAGAAACGCAGTTGACTTTTTACCAAATACGTGTAAGAATATCTCTTTGCCAGTATCTATCTCTATTAATCCTTTATCACCAAATCCATCAAAATCGACAGTAAAACCTTCTCCAGTACCACCTATATAATTACCATCGACCATCAGATTGATATCATTTTGAGTGTAAGAGAAAACGAAATCTACTGTTGTCACACTTTTCTTTACTGAGATGTAGCCATCCTTAAAACTCCATTCAACTTCTAAATTTATGTCGTCTTGTAGAGTACCATGGAATTCAATTAGTTGATCTTTTTGTGTAAGATCTTTTATCTCTGCATTGAGGCTTAGACCCGCTGTGGCGCTGTTCAGATTTATTGAGTGTGGTGACGATAGCAGCTGCCAATCGATTCTTGTCTGTTGTAAGGAAGGATGAGTCAGATATAGATTTATACTAGGAGTCTTAAGATCATTTTTTATACCGACTTTGAATTCACCGCCTGTCTCTTTTGTAATTGAGATATAACCATCCTCTAATCTTGGTAGTATATCAAATGTCAGACTTGATGGTATATTTTCCAAATAGAAATAATTTGATTTGTATTCACCCCATGAGTCTTCACTTTCTGTGAATAACACTAGGTTCTCTGGCGGGTTGTCAATATTTAATGATAAAGTACAAACACCTGTATCTGATTTGGTATACTCCACATGGGACATAAAGTTCTGAATTGGATCAATTATCAATCCAAGTTTTGCTCTCCGCCCATTTGCTTCTCTTGAAATTGTCAATGTCAAACTGGTGTCGCCGCTTTGTTCATATCCGTCAAAACCAACATCTTGGAATCTTTTAGATTTAATTGTTGAATCTACAAATTGATTAAATGATAGATTGAATTCTGTTTTAGATCCAACATAGTTATTTGAAAATGCAATTACCAACGAAAAATGATCTGCATCCATATTCTCGAACTTTACCTCCTGTTCAGGATAGAAATCGGTTGAGTCAAGTGGCTCTGCATATAATGTTTGTTGTGTTGCTTCTATTTGTGGGGTTTGTTCAGATTTACTTTGCTGCATTCCTGCATTTCCTATTGGCGCTGGACTAGTTTCATAATCGCTGGTTTGCATTTGCTCCGAAGAATATGCCTGCGTATAGCCTGAATATGTTGTTGCTTGTTCCAGGTTGTACTCATAAGGTTCTTCATTCTCATTGTTTTGTGAGTTTCCATTTAATCCCAGACGCTCCAAAAGATATGGCCTGAATATGTGTGATATTGTAAATTCACCTGTGGGTTTTAGTTCTCCCGATTTTGATTTGTATCCTATTTGTATCTTAGGCTCTTCAATACCTAACTGAGACGCTATCCAAGACCCAAAGGAAAATTGCAGTAATACCGTGAAATTGTCATCTTGATTGATATTGGACAGACTTGCTGAGAAAGTTGATTTCCATGTATGACTAGTCATGCCAGTAAAATCAGAAATAGTTGGGTTTTCATATTTAAAAAGTGAAATATGATTAATTTGAATTTCAGCATTGGGACCCACCTCTATTGTTTTTGGAAAATGTGTCGGATCGCCATCTGGGATTTGTGTTTCAATTATATTTCCATTGTAATTAGTTACAACTTTTACATCTAATAAATAAAAGAAAATTCTACTATCTGTAATAAATGATAAAATATCTTGAACAAGTTGGTTGGAAGTGGCCAGAAAATCATCATATTTTGATAGTTTACAATCTATGTCCGCATGGAGAACATCAAATCTTTTGTTTCCAGCGCCATCTCTCGTCTCTAATTGTACCATGTATGGAATTGCTTCATTGTAGGTGTGGTACACTTTTTTGCCATAACCAACTGTACCATCCCCAAAATGCCATATGTAACGTGTGATTGGATGATTTGGATCTGTGCTTGTTGATTGCGATGCGTCAAAAAGAATGGGTTCACCAACTACTCCATAGTAGCAATATCCGCCCCTGGGCTGTAAGTGGCTATTATCGATATTTTCACCGACAATACCAACATCGACAGGTGCCATGTCTATGTAGGTTTTTCCATCATTTTTCGTAACTTTGAATGTAGCAAGGTATTTCCCTGGCTTTGAATAAGTGTGTGTTGTTATGCCGTTATATGTTGAACTCCAGTCATAGATTCCATCCCCGTTAAAATCCCAGCTGTAAGTAGCTCCAGTGAATAAGAGATATTGACTTGATCCGGAAAACTGAATTTGTTGTCCAACGTAACCAGAGTATGGTCCATGGGCGTTTGCTGGGTATAAAAATGCCTCTTCATGTCCTGGGATAACTTGTTCCCTAGTTTTTAAAATAACTTTTTCATTTTGAGAAGTAATCTGTTCTCCATTGCTTGTTTCAAGAGTAGGCTTGCTTTCTTGAATGGGTTGCGCAGTCCCTGTTTCGTCTACCAATGGTTTATCAATGTTTTCCGGGGTTACTGTAGTTGATGGGGTTTTTATGCTAACTTTTGATGGTGAGAATCCTATTGCTATCGTTGCGTTTGAAAGTAGTAAAAAACAGCTTATAAATAATACAATACATAACCTCTTCATATTTTCTTCTACCCCCTGAGTTTATTGATACTAAACAAACTTATTGTTTTCGTACTAATAAACTTTTTATATCTATCTATATTATATATATGTTGTTGCTACTATATAATTATTTATATCTGGTTATATATTAGTTTTATAGAACAAACATCCTACAACAAAACCAGGTTTTTGGTTGATATACCTTCTAAAAAGTCATCTATTCTTTTCCTTTTTCTTTCTTTTTTCTATGTGGTATTATGTTTTTTATCCTAGATTTTTTTGTTTTTTCTTCTGTTTTAGTCTCTGTTTTTATTTTTTTCTTAACAATGGTTTTTGGTTTATCTGCCAAAACCACGTTTCCCTCTTCATCTATTATCAGTTTTATGTTAGTACCTGGGATAATTCTAACTTTATGTTTTTTTGTATCTGATAACTCAGGTTCTATCTCATCTATGGGCAAAGTTGGTTTAGGCTCTAAATCAGATATTTCGATTGTTTCCCCTGTTTGTATCGTTTTTTCTGGTCTTATTTCTTCCCATTCTGTGAGATTTTCATAAACTGTCTGTCGTGACTCTTTGTTTATCTCTATTATATCATTATCTTGTATTGTGTCTAGTTCTACGAACTCGGGCCCATCATCTGCAACATCTGAAAAAGTTTTTTCTGGCAGGTTTTTTTGCTTTCTTCTTATCCTTATTCTCTTTTTGGTTTTCTCAGTTTCTGGTGTTGTTTTCTCTATGTCTAACAGCGGATCTTTTTCTTCACTCTCAGGTAGTTTTATTTCTTTTATCTCAAAAGCCGGGTATTTCTCTTCAAGTTCCCTAATCTGCTCTAACAATGTTGTTATTTCTTCATGTGTTTTTGTTATAATGAATTTGTTTCCCTCTCCTAGATCTATGGTTGCCATGTTATTTTATCCCACTATTCTCCACACCAATTACTATTATTTTTAAACGTTTATTAACATATAAAGATTTGTGGAAAAAAAAATTGTTTTATTGTTCTGTTTTATTGTTTTTGATTATTTCTCTGAGTGGTATGTATGCTAGTAGTACTGCTATGTATATCCATATTAGTATGCCTGGCCACCATGGTGCTTCTTTGAATATTGCTAAGTTTATTCCCATTACGAAAATTATAGCTATTACTACGCCTGTTAGTGCCTCTCCTGCTACTAGCCCTGCTGTGAACAATAGTCCTGTTCGTATAGCTTTTTCTTTTGGTTTAACACCTGTTTGTTTGATTGCTAGCTCCCAGTCGCTTATTTCTTCTTGTTCTGAGCTACCATATTTTTTCTTCATTATCCTATCTGTTAGGTGTCTTATTACTCCACCTACGAATATTGGTACTGATAGTGTAAAAGGTAAGTATATGCCTATTGCAACTGGTAGAACTGGTAAATCTATTAGTATTAGCACAATTGCTAGTACCATCCCTACGAAAACGTAAGGCCATAGCATTTCTCCACCAAGAACACCTTGTACAATCCCCTTCATTAGGAATGCTTGTGGTGCTGGTAGTAGTTTACTGCCTATTGTGAAAGCCTGATGTAGTATCCCTATAACAAGTCCTACCACCATTGATACTGTGATTACACCAAAGGTCATGCTTATCTGAAGTCTTTTTGGTGTTGCTCCTAGCATCTGGCCGCATGCCATTGATTGCAACAAGTCACCTGATATTGATCCTCCTACACATATCACTGCTGAGATTAGAATTACTATTGCCATTCCTGCTGGGCCTGTTACACCAAGTCCCAACATAATTAGGCTTACAACTAGCAAAACCGCTACTGTTACACCTGATATAGGACAATTGGATGATCCTACTAGTCCTGTTAGGTATCCTGCTAGTGCGCTTGCTATGAAAGCAAAAAGAACAGTTATTACTGCCATGGTTATCGATATACCTGGCATCTGAGAAAGCCACATGTACAAGAGGAATATTGGTATTATCATTAGTACGATTAATATGAATATTAGTTTGTAGCTAGCATCTTGGTCTGTTCTCTTCTTTGTTTTAACCTGGCCACCACGTATACCTATGACTGCTTCTCTTACGCTGTCAACCAGGTTTGTTCTTATGCTGTAGATTGCGTAAAGTCCGCCTACAAGCATTGCTCCTACGCCAACGTATCTTATCTGGTCGCTCCATATCTGGAAAAAACCATCCATTGGTGCTACACCAACTGGCATGCCGCTCACAAGTATTACAAGTGGTAATATTATAACCCAGCCGAGTAGGGCGCCAACTAGTATGTATGACGATACTTGTGGTCCTATTATCCATCCTACACCCAATAGTGCTGGTGATGTTGTTAACCCACCGTAAAGATAGCTCTCGCGTGTTTTGCCAAGAATGGAATATTTACCTATGCTTCCTATGTATTCTATTGTACCACGAAAAATATTCAAGCCTAGTTCACCGAACTTGTAAAGGGCTGCTGAAAGAGCGCCTATCACTAGCCATATGCCGCTTATGCCACCGTCTTTTTTTCTTTCACCCGCTGTTTCGCCGCCAACCGTGGTTGTTAGAACAGCTGCTACTGCTACGCCCTCTGGAAAAGGTAAGTCTGTTTTGGTTACCAGCGCGCGTCTTAGCGGCACCATCCACAGTACACCCAGTATCCCACCAAGAAGTGATATAAGCATTGTTTCAAGGTAATGTATGTTAGTCCAAACACCTAGTAGTATTAGTGCTGGTATTGTGAATATAACACCCGCTGCTACGCATTCACCTGCTGAGGCACCCATTGTTGCGAGGTTTACTTCTAGTATTGTTCCTTTGAATGGTCTCAGTAGTGCCAATGCCATCACAGAGCCCGGTATGATGGCTGATACTGTCATTCCCGCGTACAGTCCTAAGTAGGCATTTGCCGCTCCTAGTACCACTGCAAGGAATATTCCTACTAAAACCGCTTTTACTGTTAGCTCTGGTATGTTTTTTTCTGCGGGTATGAATGATTTGAAGTCTTCTCTAGATGCCATAATAGACATTATTATATTATTTACTATATATTAAAAGTTATTGTTTTTTAAAAAAACTACAAAATTATCAAAGTTTTTAAAAACAAACAAGCAATACAACTTAGTTAATACAAAATATTTAGACGATGGGTTTATGTTAAGCGCAACTGAATGCCAAAAAAAACTAGAAGAAGAACTTAACGCAACAAAAATAGAGCTAGAGGAACTTAAAAAACGGTTGTCAGAAACAGAGAGTCAACTGAATGAGCTTAACAGAAACCTTGAACAAAAAGTTATAGACAGAACACTTGAGGCTAAAAGACTCCTGCTTCACATAAACAATTTCATAGATCATATAAGCCACGACCTTGGTACTCCTATAACCCCGATTGTTACCCTTTTGCCATTCATAAA
>JBFYMG010000051.1:0-2865 GCA_041305025.1 Thermoplasmatales archaeon | reverse complement strand
CAATTTGAGCAGATTTCAAAGATGAACCTTTAAATTTTATGTAATCACTCAACTCAAGTTTTAAATCATTGAATAGATAATAGTTATCAGAAAGTTCACATAAATTTTGAATAACAGCTAGCTCTCCTAAAGCTCCTTTATATTCATTTGATTTCTTAATCTCTTCTAATTTACTAAGTTGAGACACTAATTTGGATAACCTATATTCAACTTCTTTATCCGTATTGTTTTCAAGACGGTTTAATTGAAGCTTTAAAGATTCAAGTGATGAAAATGAACCTGCAAGTCGTTTCTTTATTTCGAGGTAATTTAATTTCTTAATAGAACGACGTAATTTCAATTTGTTGGGAATGTAATTAAGCAAGTGTTTTATGTCAAATTTAATTAACTGTAATTCTTCTATTTCTTTTTTTAAAACCTCAGTTTCTACTTCAATATCTTTCTCAACCTGAGACTTTTGTAATTTTAGGGTATTTTCAGCAACTCCAATGTTTATGTGTAAGTCGTCTACTTCCGATTTAATTTGATCATAGATAATTGGTTTTTTTTCTTCGTATTGTTCTTTAATATCCTTTAAAATCAAGTCTATTTCAGTTAAATTCTCTATTGAAAATCCTGCTTTACGGACAAGATTTATTAAATCCTTCTCAGCTCCTGACTTTCCATATTGAACTACCACAAGAAATACACCTTTATTAAACTATTATAGTACTAAATTCTCAACTTCAGTAATTATAAACACCAACCCTAGAATGTAAGATAATAGATAGTTTCCGCATATATTTTTAGTACATAGAGAATTTATATATAGTTTATATAGGTAGTGTCCCAATTTTGCTGTAAATTCCCTTATGCCTCTGCATGTCCTTAATCTTCCTATCATATTTTACAGCATTTTAGATACTCTGCTCAGGCTAGGCAATGTCCCAATTTTGGTGTAATTACCGTACATCTGCTCTACTGTTGATCTTTACAGATAAATATCTGTTTTCGACAACTCATTCTTCATTGAAATACATCATATGAAGGACGTCACCTTCAGACTTGAAGCCTCTTTGTCCCTATCATAGTGCAGACATACTACCTCATAACTTGCCAAATCAAATGCATTTTAGAATAAATCTAAGCACCTCCTCAGTTTGTAAATCCAATGAGCAATGTTCGATAATCAGGAGGATACTAAGTTGCGTACAAATTCATGAAGCAATGTAAAATTAATGGGAACCATGTAATTTCTCAGGCGAATCCCAGTTTCAAAATCCTACCCTTATTTATATACTCGCATGAAAAACTGTCATATCTCAAAGGTATTGCATTTTTATAATAACGGCTATTGATTGTGAAAATGTATATATACATATATCTCGTATTAGCAGCTATCGACAAAAATGGAGTTTTTGCCGTGAGAACTAAGCAAACAGTGAGTTGTACAATAGACAATGCAATCCTGGACAGAATAAACGAACAACGTGGACTGGTTAGCATTTCCGCATTTGTAAATTCTATCCTCAGAGAACATTACGAAAGAGGCCAAAACAATGAGCAGTAATAGTGAAGAATCAAAAGATATCTCAATACGGGATCAACAGGCTAATGACCTCGTAGAAATGTATGATATAACATTTGATGAAGCATCCAAGATATCTCTGAGTGCACTAGAATTGCTGATGCATATACTTAGATCAATCTTAGCCGAAGATCTTGGTCGCGCCTTCAGAATTGCATTCATGATATCTGAAACAATGGTAGAGATGAAGAAAGAAGCACAGAATGATTTCATCCCATCTAAGGCTTATATCAAAGGAAACAAGATGTTACTTGACAGTTCATTGTTCAGTTTATTGGACGACATAGAACTTGAACGACTTATGAAGAGGTATGATCTACCCTTCAATGAAGTCGAAGCTGCATATAAACAAGTCTTCAAATCAATGTTCAACTGCTTCATAGACTGTGGAATTTACATTAATAGTCCTGAAAGGTTGAAAGATATGCGATATATTGCATACAATCTCCTTGACTTCAAATTTGCACTTCAGTATGGGAAAACAGCACTTGTGGAAGTATCATTGAGAGATAATATAAACAAATGTGCATAATATAACCACCGAAATAGGGGAAGAGGATCCAGATTTACCTTCAATTTTAGGTCTTCGATAAGTACCGGGCAAGATTTGTCCTCTACATCTTTTGATTCTTCCTCTTTTTATAAAATTCTCAGTTTTAGGATAGATTTCACGACCCTAAACTATTCCTCCAATCTTTCCACAGTGTTAACAAGAACTCCCCAGCTTTGAATACTTCTCTGACCAGCTACTACGTTCTTTCTCGAGGAACTCATTGACATTGCCAGACAAATGAGCGTGGTGAGGCACTTGGCCTGAATGAAGACAGTGCAATTAAGGTACTGGGTGATGAGACCCTGCGGACAATAGCACGGGAGCTGGTAGCCACCGTAGTTTTAGACGGACCGTGCGAGAGAATGTCCGTGTAATCATTCTATTCTCTTAATTCAAGCATTATTATTGTTATTTTGATCCTTTTCAATGATTGCACGAACTTGATCTATGATATCTTTAGGAACTTCGTCATAAGCACAGTCGTACATCATGATGCCTATCTTATCATTTCCTTGGTTACATTGTTTATCGGCATCTTTTATTATTTTTCGAACTTCGTTGACCCAATAATCGACTTTGTTCAAAGGAGCATGGTCCTTGGCTATAAGGGGTTTGACTTTTTCGTTGTTCCACATAAAGTAAGGAGTACCATCTTTTAATGGAGTTGCTTTCGCATATCCTTCTTCAATAGCTTTTTCTGTTGCCTGCTTGGTATTTGGGTCTTTGAGTCCGGCTTCGGTCAATA
>JBFYMG010000050.1:0-10685 GCA_041305025.1 Thermoplasmatales archaeon | reverse complement strand
AGATAAAAAAGTGAAGCGGGCCCGGCGGGATTCGAACCCGCGATCTGCAGCTTAGGAAACTGCCGCCCAATCCAGGCTAGGCTACAGGCCCAAATATATCAATGACAACATAAACGGTGGTTTTTTAAAACTTGGCAGAAAAACTCTTCCTCATCCTCTCATTTTAGGCGGTTCGTATCCCCATCTTTTAATTGTAAACCCCCAGTTTTTTTCAACCAAGTCAGTTAATTCTTTATCAAATTTATACACGTTTGTCTTGTAATTAATTTGATCATCTATATGCCTCTGAATCGCAGATTTTGACTTATAAAAATCAGACAAACCAAGTTTAGAATAAATTTGCTCTATCTGTTCAAGTGGATTTGCTATGAGATCTTCATATCTGATTTCAACTAGTCTCTCCTCAGGAATTAGATCTCTTTGTTCAAAAAAACTGTTCATTAGCTGGATATAATTGTCAATAACCTGCTGTTCGACATCTTCTGCTGTTGTATCTTGAAGCGCAAAAGGCCCCAACAACCTATTGCGCAGATTTTTGGTAGAAACATAAACCTTGTAAGGGTTACGATAGATATGAATAAAATGCGCATCTGGAAATAAATCAAGAATAACTTTGATGCGTGAGGTGTTTGCAGGGTTTTTTATAATAATTTGTTTTCCATCATTTTCATACGTAACAGCTTTAATAAAATTCAAATAGGTCTTCTTCCATTTTTCAACATCTTTGCT
This sequence comes from Thermoplasmatales archaeon, assembly GCA_041305025.1. Lineage (GTDB taxonomy): Archaea > Thermoplasmatota > E2 > DHVEG-1 > DHVEG-1 > JBFYMG01. The sequence continues at coordinate 9,956 of JBFYMG010000050.1, read as the reverse complement.
GCTCATATCTTCAAATAGTACAGACCGGTGAAACTGATGCTCGGGGTTCCTTGGGAAAATAAAACAGTGGAAAAACGACCAACGGTCAAGAGATGCCAATGCTGCTTCTTCTTCATAGGGGCTATCCATATCAACCATTATTTCATCCATTGGCCGTTTTGCTGGTAAAAATTGTGAAAAAAACGATTTAAAGCGATTCAAGATCAAAAAACTCCCAGGAACAAGAGTTTGCCATAATGAGACATAACAAAATTGAGGGTCATTACTCATAAGCTCGTGAAGATAAGTAGTCCCAGACCTCCAATGGCCAATTATGAAGATTGGCGGTTTGTTAATTTTTGTTTTCGAAATAATAGGACTATATATTGTCTTGAATAGTAATCTTGCTGGCAGAAAAAATATTACTGAAACAGTGATGAATGCAGCTCTGAAAAAATAACCTTTGTCTACACCACCATGATCAGATAATAACCTAATCCAGTTTGATAATGATGTGCCAAACAGCGGATGGCGAATATCCTGCTTGCCTTTCATATTTTTATTCCTTTTATGATGATTTATATTCTATTGAAAAAGATGCTGACGTGGGATCAGAGACTGCAATCTTTTCACTGGCTCTTAAACTGCTTAGTCGTATCGTCTCAAAGGAAATATTTTTTTCATTCAACAACTTTGACAAACCAGGAACATGGCCATCGCCAACGACTGCAACAACTCTTTCGTGCTGCCCGCCCAATTCAATTAACTTTTGAACCATGTACATGTTCCGCTCATCGATGAGTATTCGTTTAATCGTTGGAAACTTTTCACCGATTTGCTCAATATACTTATCGAAATTGTTCTCAAAATTATTGAGTTCCTTTTCAACGCGTTTCCTACTAACAAAAAACCCGCCAAAACCTGTAAGCATTAGTTTAAGCTTCTCAGACATCGGCATGGCCTTTAGCATCCTTGGAAAAAGATTTTGGGCATTCATATCAATAAATTCAACAGGAATTTGACGACTTTGCCCGTAATTAATTGCAGTCAGCATTTCATCTCCGGCAGTAACACCATACTCCTTTGCCATGCTGTCTTGAAAGCGAGCAAGCAACTTATACAAGATGGGGAGATTTTTCCCTGCTTCTCTGTAAGCCTCGGGATTGGATAGCTTCATCATCAGTGCATTGTACCTTTGCCTGTCCAGTTCAACACACATCACATCAGGATTTTTTTCATCAAATATTCTAAGAAGTGCGTTGGAAAGATTAAACACATGTCCTGTTCCAATCAATGTAATCATGGGCCACAACCAATTTTGATTTGCAAACGTATGAACTTTACTTACATTAAATTATGTTTTCTATGTAAGCGCAAATTGTTCGTCAATAGACGATAATATAATCGACATAATTAAATACTTTGAAAGACCAATATTATGTAATGTGTAATGTAGTCGATGATTATAAGGAAGAAGAATTATCCGAAGCATGGATAAAGATTGAAAGAAGGATACTCCCCTCTTAATTATCCTTCTTTTTAAACTTTTTTTTAATACCTATAATGATTGGATTTGTATGGTCCCTCAACTTTTACACCGATATAGGCTGCCTGCTCCGGTGTAAGCTTTGTTAACCTAACGCCAAGCTTACCTAAATGTAGCCGTGCAACCTCTTCGTCAAGGTTTTTCGGCAACATATAAACTCCGATATCATACTTCTTTTTCCACAATTCAAGCTGCGCAAGCATCTGATTGGTAAACGAATTACTCATCACAAAGCTTGGATGTCCTGTTGCACAACCAAGATTTACTAGGCGGCCTTCAGCAAGCACAAAAATTTCGTGGCCATCCGGGAATACATACTTGTCCACTTGTGGTTTAATGTTTATCTTTTTGATACCTTTCACTTCGTTGAGTTTACTCACCTGTATTTCATGGTCGAAATGGCCTATGTTGCAGACAATGGCCTGATCCTTCATCTTCTTCATATGTTCAACCGTAATCACTTCCAGATTTCCGGTCGCTGTAACATAAATATTTCCTTCGCCAAGCGTGTCCTCAACGGTTTTAACCTCGTAACCTTCCATAACCGCCTGCAACGCACAAATCGGGTCAACCTCGGTAACAATTACACGGGCGCCAAAACCGCGCATTGATTGGCAACATCCTTTGCCAACATCGCCGTATCCGCAGACTACAACGGTTTTACCGGCAACCATGACGTCCGTTGCCCGTTTAATTCCGTCAGCAAGACTTTCTCTACATCCATATAGGTTATCAAATTTTGATTTTGTCACAGAATCATTGACGTTGAACGCAGGGAACAAAAGCGTCTTGTTCTCCATCATCTGATATAACCTGTGCACGCCAGTTGTTGTCTCCTCGGATACCCCGCGGATTTCCTTTGCAATTCTTGTCCATAGCGTTGGATCTTCTTTGTAAATCTCCTTTAAGCATGCCATAAGCTCCTTGAAATCTTCACCCTCTTTGCTATAATCTTTATCCAACAATTTCGGGTTGCGTTCAATTTCAACACCTTTGTGAACCATGAGAGTTGCATCACCACCATCATCAACGATTAGTTGAGGTCCTTTGCCGTTACCAAAATCTAGTGCGCGCTTTGCGCACCACCAGTACTCTTTCAGATTCTCACCCTTCCATGCAAAAACCGGAACACCAGTTTTGGCTATAGCCGCAGCGGCATGATCCTGTGTTGAAAAAATATTGCAGCTTGCCCATCGCACGCTCGCTCCAAGTTCAACAAGCGTTTCGATAAGCACCGCAGTTTGTATTGTCATATGAAGACTGCCAGTGATTCGTGCGCCCTTCAGAGGTTTTTGAGCCCCGTATTTTTCACGTACTGCCATGAGCCCTGGCATTTCTTTTTCAGCGATTTCGATTTCTTTTCGTCCAAACTCATAAAGACCGAGGTCTTTCACCTTATACTCTTTGGTTTCCATAATCTTTACATCCTTTTCATTTTAAAATTAACTTTGCATCAACAACACATAAATCGTTTTCATATATAAATACCGGATTTAGGTCCATCTGGTCAATGTGTTCACCAAGCTCTTCACCAAGCTTTGCTACCTTTAAGACAAGATCAATTACCAACTGTTTATTTGCCTTTATGCCCCGGAATCCTTCCAGGAGCGCTTTTCCTTTTATCTCCTCGACCATGTCCCCTGCATCGAAACTTTGAAGTGGGATGACACGGAACGTTACATCCTTGTAAAGCTCAGTAAAAATACCACCAATCCCACACATAATTGACAAGCCAAACGTCGGGTCTTGAACTAGACCAATGATGATCTCCACACCTTTATCTGCCATCTGGTCAACAAGCAGATTTTCGCGGGGAAACTTCTTTCTAAACTCTTTGAATGCTGCTTTGAGTTCGTCTTTATCTTTAATGTTGAGTTTTACTCCACCAACGTCAGTCTTATGTAGAATCTTGTTTGAGCAGACCTTCAGAGCGACAGGAAACTTCAATTTTATACTTTTTAGATCCTCTTCTTTTTTGACAAGTACGTATTTCGTTGTAGGAATATTGTACGCTTGCAAGAGCGCCTTTACTTCGTTTTCTGCAAGCGGTCCGGTTTTATTTATTAACTTTTTTACACTATCTTTCATAGCTAATCGGCCTTCCTGCTGTCAAAAACCCTCTTTGCCTTTAAACCGGTTTCAGGAATGCTGTTTGGAGGTAAAACCTTCACCTTTGGAGTAAAAACAATTACTGTTTTGATTTCACTCTCGAGCATATTTTCCAGGTTTGCTGTATCAAACTGACTCAATTGTTTTTTACTTTCGACCTCAACCGTCAAACCGTCTACGTCATTTTCGGTTGTAAGTATCATTCGCCAGTTGCTGCCAACCTCTGGATGTTTCATCAAAACAGACTCGATCTGACCCGGATAGATGTTCGTTCCGCGGATGATTATCATATCATCGCTACGACCCTTTATCGTTGAATGTTTCACATGCGTTCTACCGCATTGGCATTTCTTCATATCATATAGTTTTGCGATATCTCTAGTTCTGTATCTTAAAAGAGGCATTCCTTCTTTTGTAATTGTTGTAAGAACGATTTCTCCTTCTTCTTCCAAACCAACCGGCTCCAATGTTTTTGGGTCAATGCATTCGATGATGAAATGGTCTTCCCATAGATGCAATCCATCATGTTGGTCGCAGTCTGTAGAAACTCCAGGGCCGCACATTTCCGTAAGACCATAGATGTCATGAACATCCATATCCCATGCTTCGATTATTCGTTGTTTTAGTCCTTTGGTAAACATTTCCGCTCCAAAAAGACCGGCTCGCACCTTGAGTTTCTTAGGATCTATCCCCATTTCATGTGCAACTTGGCCAAGTCGTAATGCATAGGAGGCAACGCCCGAAATAAATGTAGTTCCGTAGTATTCCATAAGTTTTATCTGTCGCTCAGACTGACCCATGCCTGAAGGAATTACAAGTGCACCTACCTTTTGTGCACCGTAGTGAAAACCAAATGCACCTGTAAATGTTCCGTAAGGAATCGGATTTTGAAAAATATCCTTCTTTGTCAAACCTGACATCGAAAGGCATCGAGCCATAACCTCAGACCAAACATCGATGTCGTGCGGTGTGTAACAAACGGTAACTGGAATTCCTGTTGTACCGGATGATGCATGCAACTCAATGCAGTTGTCAAGCGATGTTGCCATCATGCCAAAAGGTGCGTTATCTCTCAAATCGTTCTTGGTTGTAAAAGGCAATTTTGTTATATCCTCAAGGGTTTTGATGTCTTCAGGTTTTATTTTTAATTCTTTGAATTTCCTATTGTAAAATGGAACGTTGTCGTAAACTAGTTTAACTGTTTGCTTCAAACGCTTCAGCTGTAGCTCTCTAATCTTTTCACGCGCAAGCGTCTCTATCTTGGCATTAAATAGATGATTCATCTAATTCTTCCCCAACGGAAAATAGAATCACTCTTATTAATTTTGGCGACAACGTTTGTTATCTCCAAAAATGTTAAATAAGAAACAATGATTAATAAAAAATGAGAGGAAAAGGTATGCAACAAACTGGTTCAAAATTAGGAATAATATCTTTAATATTTTCAATAATCGGTTTAGCAGGAACGTTTATTGTTGTAGCAATATTTGATGCACTTAACATTCCTTTATCATATTCTACAGGCTTAATTTTTATGTTGGTTATTACATCTTTTGGAATCCTTGGGCTATACTTAGGAATAGTATCTTATACTGGAAAAAACAAAGATGCTCTTGGCTTAGTTGCATTTATTTTTGGTACAATATCAATAATTTTAAACGCTATGATGGGATTTTGTGCGACACTTGGCGGCATGGCATAAAAATCAATTAAAATCTCAAAATAATACTCTGGTTTTTTACATATTTCTTAATTAGTAAAAACCTTATTTTTGTGAAGATATTTCCAATATTGAAGTGACAAAAGGCTTAATAAATATGCATTGAGGACAACTTATTTTTGTCCCCAACGTTTTAACTTTTTTCCGGCTACCATGTACTAAATTTGTAAGTCGCGTTAATCCACTTGTCGCCAGAATATGAGACATTCACATACCAGTATATGTCAGTTAGATTAGGTAATGGACTTATCAATGTTGCAATGAATGTGTCGTTATGTTGGTTAAGCAACGTTATGTTATTGACATATGTGCCGTGTATGGTGATATTAAATGGGTCTCCCTCAGGGTCTTCAACCGTTACGGCGACCTCCGGATAACTAGTACTTAAGTGCTTAGATTTGTCTGCCGGAACTTCATTTGAAATCGCAGGTCTTTTATTTGCAAGTCCTAAATTTTCACTTAGTTTTTCTATGGTGTCTATGAGATTATCAATCGTTCCTGCTAACTTTGGTCGTTTGACTTTAATTTTTTCAAGGAATGATATGGTTCTTTCAAGATTTTTCTCAACAATATTTTGAAGTTTCGGGTGTTTATTTAAAAATTTCCCTAACAGTTGTGTTGTCAATGAAGACTCCGGACTTAAAGCCCATTTCGTACTAAGCTGAAGCACTATTAATAGCTTTATTAAAGGCCAACTAGGTAACTTAGAAAATACTCGGTCATATATCAGACTTCCAACTGGGCCTGAAAGACTAGCCTTCAATATATCGTGCCAAATATTTGTCCTAAACATATTTATCTTATATTTGACAGTAAAAATTCTAACTTCAGTTGGGCTTTCTATCACTGTAAATTTTATTGTGCTGGTTCCTTTGTTCCCTGCAGAATCTGTGGCTATTAGTGTAAGATCATAAATGCCTGTAGGATACGTGTACAACATTGGAATCGTTAAATTTTTTCCTTCAAAGTAGTATATAGGTTTTTTTTGTTGACCTAAGTTGGTACTATATGGTGTTGGTTTGAGTTCCCACTTATAGGATACAATTTCATCTCCTTCGGGGTCGGTCGCTTGTGCATCACAAGATACAAAACCTTTGCGATTCAACAAAGACGCAGGAATAATTTTTAAATCAATAAGTTGACGTAAGGTTCGTCCGCTATAAGCAATCGATATCAAACCACGTCGTAGTATAGGTATAAATGGTCTGCTGGGATTCAAATCAGAAAGAATAATTGATACTGTTGGCGCTTGATTGCCGCTTGATGAAATCTCAATACGATCTGTACTTTTTTCCCCTGATTTATCCGTGACTGTCAAAGTGCAAATATACGATCCACTTTTGTTATAGATGTGCGTTGGATTTATCGCGTCTGATGTTTCATTATCACCAAAATCCCAATGATACTTGATGTCTCCTTCATAGTATAATACAAGGGATGTAAAATTTGCCTTGAACGGCGTTGTACCTGAATTTTCAGTAGCAAAAATTTTTGCGACAAGAGGAAGTTTTTCTTCACCGATTTTGGCGAAGACCCCAAATCGATATTCTATGACTACAGCAAATGCTGCCAAAATGATTATCACTAGCACCAAAATTGTAACTAATATTTTGTTTTTTTCTTTCATCTCGTTACACTCCCCCATTAACTAATATGACAAAATAAGTATAATTAATATATAATATTAAGCCTTTTCCTTTGTATGCCTTTTAAGAATCTACAGAAAAAAACTAATTTCATCCTCTCAAAAAATTTAGCCCCAAATGTTATAACTCATAAAAACGTTAATAATGTCGTCTCAGAAACGCCATAAAATTCAATGTGACAAAAGTTTTAAATAAAGAATATCCTTCCTATTGCTCCTACCAATAGTAGGATTGGTGTTCAATTTATGGTTAAAAGCATGTATGATCATCTTGGAGATGAATGGAAAAAGCATGATACTTCATTTCAATCCCCTCAGCAGCAGCGCCTTATACAGTGGAGACAGGAAGACAATTTCTTAAGAGTCGATAGACCCCTAAGAATTGATAGAGCGCGATCCATGGGATACAAGGCAAAGCCCGGTTACATTGTTGTACGAGCCAGAGTGCGAAGAGGAGGTCTTAGAAAACACCTCATACGCGGAGGAAGAAAACCAAGAGACAGAGGTATCTCCAAAATTACCCAGAAAAAAAGTATTCAGCGTATCGCAGAGGAGCGTACCGCAAAGCGATTCCCAAACATGGAAGTTTTAAATTCGTATTGGGTTGGAGCTGACGGAAAACACCGTTACTATGAAGTAATACTAGTTGATCCAGTTCATCCAGCTATCTTAAATGATCCAAAAATAAACTGGATTTCAAATGCATCCAACACAAGACGAGTGCTGCGTGGTAAAACAAGCGCAGGCAGGAAAGGCCGAGGATTGCGCTGGAAAGGAAGAGGCGCTGAAAAAGCAAGGCCCAGTCTTGCCGCCAAGAAAAACGGATAAAAACATTAAATTTTTTTTATCTTACTACCATAACTGGTTTATGAGCGTATTGTACTACTTTATTTGCTACACTTCCCAATAGATATCGCCCTATCGCACTAGTTCCTCTGCTGCCAAGTACAATTAGGTCAACATCCAGCTTATTTGCAATATCGATTATTACTGCAGCCGCATCGCCTTCTTCAACCAGTCCAGTTATCGTGTAATCATGGGAACCGATATCGGCTACGGCATCTGAAATTATGCTCTCGGCTTTTTTTTTCAATTTTTTGTACGTTTCAATATCTAAAAATGTTTTTTCGGCGGGATTTGGCACAACCGCAAGAAGGATCAGCTCACCATATTCATCAACGAGAGCCATAGCTTTGTTTAAAGCCATCTCAGAACCTTCAGACCCATCAAATCCCACTAGTATTTTTTTCATAGCCCCTATTTTTTTCTCCAAGCAGGACCAGCATCTGTATCCTGGATCTCAAAACCAATATCTTCTAATTCCTTTCTAATGCCGTCTGCGGCTTTCCAATTCTTTTCTTTTCTTGCTTTCTCCCTTGCATTTAAGATTGCTTTCAGTAATTCTTCGACATTTGTTTTGTTGAAATCCTTTTCATACTTCTGAACAATTGTTTGAAGTTTTTTTACAAGTATCAAATCTTCAGGCAAGCTTATTTTTGTATTTTTAGGTTGGAACAAGGTCAAAATATTGCCCATCTTCAAAAGTGTCTCAAGGGAATGAGCGCACAGAGTTTCATTTGGTTCTCCTTCTAGATATTTGTTACTTTTGTTTACAAATTCAAAGAGTACTGCAAACGCCTTTGGCGTGTTGAAATCATCATCCATCGCCTCTTCAAACTGTTCTTTAAATTCATTTATCGATGTAAGATACGCTTTTTCTTCATTTGTTAATTTTTTTTCATCAATCTTTTTAACTTTAGCCTTCTTAGATGCTTCTTCTAATTTTTCCTTTAGCCGGTATATTTTTTCCAAGCCCTTTTTTACATCGGTTAGGGCTTTTTCATTAAAATCCGGTGGACTTCTGTAATGCGTTTGGGCAAAAAACATTCGAATAACTTCAGAATCCCATTTTTTTAACAAGTCTTTAACATTAACGATGTTTCCCAGAGATTTTGACATTTTCTCCCCATTGATTGTTAAAAGACCTATGTGCATCCAGTATTTTGCAAAAGTCTTTCCAGTCGCCGCTTCGGCCTGTGCAATCTCATTTTCATGGTGAGGAAAACGAAGGTCCATACCACCACCATGTATGTCAAAAGGTAAACCTAGATACTTGCTGCTCATGGCAGAACACTCGATATGCCATCCTGGTCTTCCTTGACCCCAAGGTGATTTCCATGAAGGTTCACCGGCTTTTGCTTTCTTCCACAGCGCAAAATCAAGAGGATTGCGTTTCTGTTCACCCGGTTCAACCCTTGCGCCTACCTTCATCTCATCAATTTTTTGGCCGGAGAGTTTTCCATAATCATCAAATTTTTCAACTGAAAAATATACATCCCCATCAGAAACGTATCCGTATCCTTTGTCTATAATTTTCTGGGTCATCTCTATCATATCGGGAATTGTTTCTGAGGCTTTTGGATACAAATCTGCTCTTCTTATGCCAAGCGCATCAAGATCTCCAAGGCATATTTCAGTAAATCTGCGAGAATATTCCAAAGGATCGATTTTCTCTCTGTTTGCTGCTGCAATTATCTTATCATCTACGTCTGTGATATTCTGAACATAGGTAACCTTGTAGCCCTTGTATTCAAAGTATCGACGAATAGCATCAAAAGCAAAATAGGTGCGGGCATGACCAATATGAGCATCGCTGTACACTGTCATACCACAAACGTACATCTTCACTTTTCCCTTTTCAACAGGTACGAAATCTTCTTTTTGTCTTGTAATCGAGTTGTATATTCTCATTGCCATTGTAAACACTTAACTTTACTTGCAAATAGTGATAAAAATATATAGTTTGCTAACAAAAGATACAAATCCTTTAAATATCATTTTCCTATGCAAAGAATGGAGTTAATATTTATGGCAATAAGCGGTTCTAAAAAGGGACAAATTGCAGTACTTACTGGAGGAGGAGACGCTCCAGGATTAAATGCTGTTATACGAGGTCT
>JBFYMG010000049.1:0-3714 GCA_041305025.1 Thermoplasmatales archaeon | reverse complement strand
TTTTTTTCAAATGAGATGCCGGATTATGGGAAAGAATTAATTGAAATCATAACAGAGAAGATAAGTTGCCCTACTATGCTTCATGCTTGCGGTGATGTTTCCTCGATTATCCCTGATTTGTTAGAGATGCCTGTTGATATATTGTCACATGAGTTCAAAGCCTCACCACATTTGTTAGATGATTTCAGAAAATATTCTTTTTCTAAAGGACTATGTCTTGGTTCTGTTCGCTCAGATAACCAGGTTGTTGAAAGCGTTGAAGAAATAGTAAAGCATATTAGAAAAGCAATTGATATATTCGGAGATAAAATAGTACAGATATCCCCTGATTGCGGCCAAAGGCTGTTGCCAAGAGAAAACGCTTATGAGAAACTTAGAAATCTTGTCAAGGCAGGTGAGATAATAAATGGCAGATAAAGAAATACCGCTTATAACAGCAAAAAAAACATCACAGAAAGATGTTAAACTTGATCCCGGTGGGTTTTTTGTAATAATGGTTCAAAGAAAAGAAAAAGCAATTCAGGTAGAATATTATTCAAATGTTTTTAGAGGAAAAAAGATTGTTTCTGGTAAACTCGAAAAGGTTTTTGTTGGAGATACAGCAAATGCACTCTGTGATACAATAGTGAAGAATGTGCCAAAGTTATTACCTGAGCATTATGCTTATATTGGTAGGGAATTGCAGAGGGCGCAATGTGCGCTTGAAAAAAACAAGAAATATTTCCAGGATGGTTGTTAGACTCGTCGTATAACGCTTCTACCATTTACGTGTTCTTCTTTTTTACCGTTTTTATCTCTTATATCAACACCGCTTATTTCCAATGATTCCCCTTTTTTGAAGCTTCTTATCTCTTTTACTTTTTCATCCCAAACCGTCAGGTTTCTAGTCAGGTTTTTTTCTTTTATTTTTATGTTTGTAACAAAACCTATTTCGCCATTATCTTTGAAAAACGTTCGAGTAGGCTCCATCTCGCTAAGTGTTCCTCGTATATTTTTTGTATCAGTATCTTCTTTGTTTATATCTGGCATTTGTTCTGGTTCTATTTCTAATAAGCCCCATCTACCAACGTTTACCTCTAAATAATTGAAGCCGTCTTTCACATAGCCATTTACTATTTTCACATTTGTACCTTTTGTTATGGTTTTATTTTTTAAAAGTTCAACATCTTTGTTCCATAAAACCATTCTACATGTACCTGTATCATCAGATAAATCAAGGTTCGCTACCATACCATTTGAGCCGTTTTTTCTTTTAAAATTCCTTGATTCGCTAATTTTAGTTATTTTGCCAAATAATGTGCATTCAGTATCTGGTTTCAAATCTGATATTTTGCATATGTTTTGTTTGTTTCCGCCCAGTTCATCTACAATCAACAGAGCTGCTGTATCTTCGTCTAGGAGATCATCGTATTCTTTTCTAATTTTTTTAATTTCTTTTTCGAAGTCGTTTTTTGTTTTTATGTCTTTTATATTCTCGTATAATTGATTCTTATTTTTATGCATCCAAACTGTGAATGCATCTATACTTCTTTAAACCTACTGTTTAAATTAATTAAAAAATATAAATAGAGAATAGTAGAATAATATGGATTATTTGTTGAAAATGTATTTTAGTATCTCAAACAGATATGGAAACCGTTCTAAAAATCTATGTAATATATAGTTTCTTGGCATGCTTACTGACAATGGATCAGACCAAACACTTTCAGCACCAGATGGATCCTTGGCTTTCACCTTAATACTATAAGTCCCCTTAGTCGCCCACTTATGATTTGCACTCGCCGTAGCACCAGATGCATATGGGCCTACCCAACCACTGTTTGTCCCATCACCCCAATCAAACCAATAATAAACTTGGTCACCATCTATATCAGTCGTAGAAGAAGAATACATGTAAGTCGTCCCAACCTTTCCATTAATTGCACCAGATGGTTTAACAGGTTTATCTGGTGGGTTGTTATCTGTTGCAAGAACTGTAAAAGAATGTGCCATAAAAGCGCCTATATATGGATGGTTCTCACTTCGGCCGGATTGATCCTCTGCGTGAATGTAATAATAAACTTTTGTATCATTTTCTAGCTTTGGAATTATTGCATGATATTGGTTGTTCCCAAGTGGTTGTAGTTGCATAGTGTTCCAGTCTCCACCTTCGACCTTCCAATAAACACACGTAGCAGAACTAACGATATCTTCCCCGCTATATGGAAAAATTTTTGTTTGAATCTCAATACCATTATCACCATTAATATTCCCGGACAAAGGCACATGATCAATGTAAAGCATATAACGATCAGTAATACCCATAACCCTGCAGTGAAGAGCATCACTAGACACCCAAGGATCACTTGGGATAGCAGTAAATCCTAATACTTCATATCCTGGCATGGCAGCTTGATAAGATGCTATTGCTTCGTCATCCCAGCTGCTACCTGTGATTGGCACAAGGACTTTGTTGTTAAGAATCAAAGAGTTGGTATAAGGTTCGTTACCAGGGGTGTAAACCCTCGCAACATGATAGGATGTGTTGTAACAGTTTTTCTGAGATTCGAAATAATCTACCGCTGCTTCGATCTCATCATACTGAGAATGACTTTGTGGAACTTCACGTATAAGAATAGTATCGGGAGAAAGGTATTTTCCCCAACAATCAATGTGTTTTATGTATTCGCCATTAACATCAGCAACTACGTGATAGGTATTAATGCCTAGGTAATCGTGGACCATCTGATTTATTTGTTCATGTGTTAGCCCTGGGTTTTCACTCCAAACCAGATTAGTTGATATGGCGATACCCTGCCCATCTGTCATATAGTTTCCACCAGCATGTTCGAGATTCATAGCGTACACGGATATACTCTGATTGTTACCATATACTGTTGGTATCTGATCGTCATTAGGCCGTGGTCTATTATAGATAAAATCAACTATTCCTTGTTCATCATCTCCATTGAAAATAAACCAGGGGCCGTAGTCTCTCGTCCAGTAAGAGTCAGTCGGTGCTATCAAGAAACTGCAATGAGATAGATCAACTCCGTTACTCTGATAAAGTAATTGAACTGTGTTCTGCTGCGCAGCATTTGCGACGATCGTCACAACCTGAACATCCTCTGCCATCTCACGAATAACCTCAAACGATATGCCAAAAGAATAACGGTTTAGAACACCTTCCATCGGCTCGAACTCTGCTGGTTGACGTACTGGTACAGGAGGAATATCAAAGGTTCCAACATCCGCATCATCTGTTTGCACAATAAAAGAAACATCGCTAGCAAATGCGCTGTTTGAATAAAATCCAAAAAAGAATGATAAACTAATTAAAACAACAAAACAAATCATCGATTTCTTGTTCATAAACTTAGACCTCCATGAAACATTAGCATATGTTGGTTTTTAACCTTTTTTCAAAACCATTGAATAGAGGCGTATATTTTATAAAAAACACAGATACCTGATTTTTGTCTATCTAAATATCATTTTAATGAATATGACTAAACCTAATATAATTATTATAGCGCCTATTATTCTGCCAAGTTTATCTTCGTTAATCTTATTAGCAAAAGTAGACCCCAGAAAAGCACCTAAACCGGCTGCGCATCCAGCTATTAGTAAAGCATATACAATAACCTCGTTATTCACAACATGACCAATGGCTCCTGCACCTGCTATAAAAAACATGGCAAAAAGAGAGGTTCCAATAGCCTTGTGAACATCATA
>JBFYMG010000048.1:0-18317 GCA_041305025.1 Thermoplasmatales archaeon | reverse complement strand
CCAAAACCATGAGTTAGGTATACATTTCTCAGTATGGTTGACCCTTCATTTAATGTGAAAACTGTTGTTGATCCACTACCGTTTATCAGTGGTTTTGTCGCTACAATTCTGTATTGGCCTGCAGGAACATCAGTAAAACTATATGCGCCATCCTTGCTACTAACAATTTCTGGCAAGAATTTTCCTGCCGGGAATAGCATGACAATTGCATTATCCACTGGGTTGGCATATTTGTCATATATCATTCCAGCGATGGTTCCCTCACTGCCCTGTTGTGGCTGTTGTGGTTGTTGTACTTTATATACAACCTGCATGGCAGCACCGGCTGAAAAACAAACACTGACAATTGTAAGAATCAAAATACTTGCCGTTATCAATGCCTCGATTTTCTTCATTTCTTTCTTCATCCTCCTTCGTCTGTTTATGACAAAGAGTTAATAATATTGTTACCGACGACGAAACAATATCATTGATATTATATGTAGTATTACACATTTATATACATTTGTGCTATATAAAAATAGTCATTCACTATAAAGATGCGTGAAAAAAACACAGAAACATAATTAAATGTAGTTTTCATACAATCAAAACATGTATCAAATACCCAGAGGAACAAGAGACTTCACTCCAGATGAAATGCAAAGACGCAGATATCTAGAAGATTCTATGAGAGCCTCATTCCAAATATTTGGATATAAAGAGGTACAAACACCGATGTTTGAAACCCTCGAGCTTTTTACTGCAAAATCCGGCGAAGGAATTATTGACGAAATTTATTCCTTTAAAGACAAAGGTGGAAGAGATCTTGCATTAAGACCAGAGCTCACCGCACCAGTGATACGCTTCTATGTGGATAAGCTTCAGATGGAAGCAAAACCACTAAAACTGTTTTACTTCGGAAACTGCTTCAGATACGACAGACCACAGAAAGGAAGATACAGAGAATTCATGCAGGCAGGCTGCGAAATAATAGGAACCGACACACCTGAGGCATATGCTGAACTCATTGCAATGGCGTACTCTTTATTGAAAAATGTTGGCTTAAAAGATATAAAATTAAACATCGGGAATCTAAATATTTTATCATCATTGTTTGAAACTCTCAAACTATCAAAAGATGAGCAAAAACAATTGATACCACTCATCGATAAATCTCAATTTGATGGAGTTTTAACTCTTTTACAGAATTTTGGGGTCGAAAAAAAAATTGCAAACGAATTTTTGGAAATCCTTCAATCATCAGACATTAAAAAGATTGCAAAGATTATTGAAAAAGATGAATTGGCTAAAAAGGAATTGACTTATCTGGAAAAAATATTGAATTTATTGGAGAAATCATTTAATCTTAAAAACTATCAAATCAAGATGAGCATAGTGCGAGGCCTTGACTACTACAAGGGCATTGTTTTTGAGATAGATGCACCGGCTCTAGGAGCGGAAAAACAACTATGTGGCGGAGGGGCATACGAACTTGTATCGTTATTTGGTGGTAAAGAGACACCAACAGCAGGCTTTGCAATAGGCTTTGACCGGACCATTCTAGCGTTAGAGACAGAAAAATATCCATTTCCATCAGGTAGCATAAAAGTCTATGTTATACCCGTAAATGAAGCTACAATTGATAAATCACTAGAAATAACACAAAATTTGAGAGCGCAAGGAATTTCGACAGACATCGATCTATTGAGGAGAGGGATGGGCAAATCACTAAAATATGCAAGCTCAATAAACGCTGAAAAAGCAATACTAGTTGGGCCAAGAGAACTAGAACAAGGCTCTGTGACAATCAGAGATATGAAAAGCGGAGAGCAAGAAACTGTTAGATTAAATGACATACAAAATAGGCTTAATTGGTCAATTTTTGAAAAATCATAGGTTAAAAATAAGAAGTATTATATATTATAAACTACTAATATATAAATTGTAGAAGAAACTCTTATATATGGAACGGCAATAGATTACTATAGGGGTTTAGGGGGTAGAAGAAATAATGAATCAAAAATCAACTATTGTAGTTTTTATAGGCTGTTTATTAATCTTAACTAACTTCAGCGTCGTAGCAAGTGCTGTAACAGTATCCACAAGTATAAACAAAAATATACAAAATTCAGTTGAGACGATAGATCCAAAGTCAATCAAAAATGAATACGTAATCTCGCCTGAAACATATAAAGTCGTACCAACTTTAGAGGAAAAAAGTGCACCGACTTTGGAAGAAAATAAAGTTACGACAACGCAACAAAGTGGAGAAGCTATTTTAACTAAGGCTTCACCCATAAGTGTTGGTTATGTTGTACAACCTGGGACTCAAGTGATTCCCGGGGGACAACAGTATCTAATTGCTAAATCTAATGCTAATGGCCCATACTATGGTCAAATGGACGTACCAATTACATTTACTGGTTCAAGTTGTTATTGGATGTCTAGTACAACGTACACTTGGGATTTTGGGGATAACAACGATCCCTCCATTGGTTCTGGTCGACATCCAACTCACATTTACAGTGCAAATGGTATTTATTATGTAACATTAAAGGTCACAAAGAGCAGCGGAGAAAGTTATCTGGATATAGCCCCAGTTTACATAGGTCAGCAGGATAATCATCTAGTTCCACGTGGCGGATGCAACTACCAAGGCCAATTAGATGAACAAATTAATTTTGATGCATCAAATTCAATCAGCACCGATCCTAGTGCCTATCCATTGAAATACAGATGGGATTTTGGTGATGATGAAGGCTATACTTCATGGTCTGATAGTCCATTGGCAACTCACTCATATGAAAAAGAAAGGATTTATCAAGTAAAATTGGAAATAAAAGATTCCGACGGAAATACAAGGTTTGATGTTCTCCATGCTGACGTTGGTTGTACGTTTTCAAGTTTTAGGAACCTCTTCCTTAACACTGATGGCATACTTGATGATGTAATTAGTTTACTTTATGATAACCAGGGGCTAGGTTCGCTCTTTTGTCAATGGTTACAAGTTAAGCTATATTACAAATACAATGATAATCTTGGCCAGACCATTCAAATAAATAACCTAGATTCACAAGGTTACCCAATAGTTGTAGATGTTAATAACGATGGGATAAACGATGTAAGTGTAGGTGACATTAACATACTAAGTCCTAGAGACGGTTTTAGAACATCTCCATTTGATCCAGCATCCACTTCCATGCAGTTTGAAAGTGGTCTTTCAGGAATAAAGATATTATCTGGAGGTTGCGTAGATGCTGAAGATGATTTGACGATTTGTGTACAGTTCACCTTCCCACCATTTTTCGTAGCAATATATGATGTTCTTGGAATAAATTTGGATCCAACTGTAAAAATTGGAGTTGAGTTTGAAGCCGGAAAAGAAAAACCGGCTGAAAACGAACCAATTAGCGTTACCAATTACTTTAGACCTTACTTAATTGAATGCCTACAACGTATACTCACTGAACAAGGAAACAGCGAGCAATACCCTAACCAACAAAATCAACAAGTCGATTTGATAAACTCGAATGTTGAAACAAACGAATATCAATATACAACAACGTATGTCCAATCATATAGCGGTGCTGTTCAAGAATTGGAACAAAAAACTAATTTAAATGTAGATTCAGATGATTTACAAATCGATTCTCAACAGCAACAAATTAAACCCATGGTGCCTGAGGGCGTTTTAAATATCTATCCTGAAAATGGAATAACTATTGATGGGACAAATGGTAAAAGTCTTTCTTTACTTGCCAGCGTTTCTACAAACACTGGCTATACAATTATATTTAAGACCACTTTTGATTCACTATTCACTCCTTACATAGTAACACATCGCAGAGCCGAAACACTTCGCGACGTAGATATCTCAGGATCAGACGCATCTGCAGTAACGTTTTCGATAACCGCAGAAAACTCGTACGGTAGTGCAACTGTTGGAATGACAATAAACCCCATTCAACCTCTTGGTTTACATTTAAACATAGATAGAACAAATGCTGAAAGACACGCGACACTAAATATAGACAATCCACCTGCCGATATAGTATTATTTGTTGAAACAGAAGATGCAGCGGGTGAGCAAGCAGGTCATTATTTCTATATGAGAAATATACCAAACTCCATAGAGTTAAGTTGGGTTCCTAGCCTAGCAAATGGCCATATCCAAATAACCAGAGATAGTGGGTCTGCTGATTTTCAAGTAGGATTATGTAATGATATCAAGGATCCAGATACGCAGTTCTTCTTCTCAAATTTGCCAGCAACAATGGGGCTATCATGGCAAATATCACTTGAGGACACCAGAAGCATAACGTTATCTAGCGAAATTGCAGGTTTGACCCTGAATGCCCGACTAAAAGATGTCACACAGCCAAATCAGCATATTGATTTCATAGCAACATTAGAAAATAATCTTGACCTAACTATAAAATGGAATCCGCAAGAGGGATATTTCGCACTTGATAGAAGTGAAACAACTGTCAATTTTGATTTCGTGATATCTCAAGAATATTCATCATTAGATATTGATGGAACCTATGCAACTGGAACTGGAGACGGGCTAAGATTCACCTTTAATAATTTCCAGAACGGCATTATAGAACTGGATTCTGGAAAGGTACTTAATGTAAACGTAAAAGCAGTTAATATTGCCACAGGAACTATACTGACTACAGGAATAATCTTCGAACAAAGCGGACATACAAAAGTAAACTGGAGTAAAGATTTGGATTATTTAAAAATTGATTCCGGAAATACAATAAAATTCAATAATTTTGATCTTGTTAACAAACAATTCAGTATATCTGCCGACGAAATTAAAATTCAAAACATCGGAAGCATAGAATTGAACTGGGATCAATCCTCACATCTGGCAATTGATACTAGCTCCAACCTTGCATTGACATTAAGCAATTTTGATATATCTTCTGAAGCTTTCAGAGTAACCTCTGATGAGATTAAACTTGCTGGCAGTTCTGCTTTTTATCTAAGCAACGAATATGAAACTCTAAAGCTTTCTGGAGAAAACCAAATAACGCTTAACAACCTACAGGCAAACATTCGTTTCTGGTCAGGTGAGATACGTTATGCAAAGTCAGTTGGAAATTTCGATGTAACCATTAAACCAACCAATAAATACTACGGTCTAAACATGTATAATAACCTTGAAATTGACAATTTCAACATTGAATATGATAGTCCAAATGATCAATTAGATACTGAATTTGGGGTAGATGCTTTTTATATGCAGGCCGGTGGCAGTATTTGGTTTAATTTCAGTTCTGCCACATCAAAATTAGGAATTATCGGAGCTAATCAATTGAATCTAAATAACCTGCATTTTAGAATAGGTCCGGTAGTTTCTCCAACTGTTGCTTTTAGCATCCCATCATTTGCCATAAATGGAGTTGGCGGTATTTATTCAGAAATCAACCATCAACACTTCCTTATTTCTGCAGATGTAGCATTTAACTGGGATATTGTTATGCAATCATTTAATTATGGCAACTGGCAAGTAAATGGAACCTATTCGGGAAGTGGAACCCTGAATTTCACAGAATTACAACCAGGTCAATCAGGAAAGATTATATTTTCCATTCCCCAAAATAAAGCAATTCACCATAGCCTCAAGATTATTCATGATCAACTTACCCTCGATCTCGGCAGTGTTGATTTGAATTCAGGATCTGCAACTTTAAGCTGGAAACGCGAACAATCTCCAACAAAGGGATATTTCAATGTCACTGGCAATACTATAACCGGAACTTTGGCGTTGTGCAAACTTACATACAATGATCCTCAGAACCCGTTTGAATTTGAACTTGGCAATGTAAATGTCAACCCAGGAAATCTATATATGGATTGGCAAAGACAGAATCAAAATGATCAAAAAATGTTCCACATAAACAGTGGCATCACCATAAACCTGGCTCTTATCAAATTAAAATGGGACGGCAAAACTATAACTCTGGGAAATTTAGGAGTAACACCAGGAGAGTTCAAATTTACATCTGACACGCAAAACAAGGTAATAACCTTAAACAATGGAATGGCTGGATTTGGTCCACTGTGCACCTATGAAGATACAGACCGGAAGCTTTCAGTTGACTTACTCAATCTTGTTAATGACTACTCAAAAACTATGACACTTAAATGGTATCAAGATACCGATAACAAAATCATAGGCATATATCTAGATACAGACGATTCAAATCTAGTTGACTGGGTGGTATTTGAGTCAATCAGATATAATCCGAATGGCGCTACCGGAAGACGTATTGCACTAGGTGGTTTCCAAGCAGATGATTTCAAGATTATGAAAAATACTAATGACAAACTGGAAGTCAGCGGACATCTATATATCGCAAACCACTTGACATACTCAAAACTTGTTGACCTACCTACTAACGAATGGGAAGATCTTGACATACAATGGGACTTAACAAGCAATCTCAAGTGGATTGCATTCGAAAGCGAATTTGATGTAAGCATCAAGCTTCTGTCCTTAGATATGTTTGGCATACAGTTTAACTCAGAATTTGACCTAACCGACTATCTTGAAGTTAAATGGGATCTATCTGGCGATTCAAGCCAATATAAGGAATTTGACTTTGATACAAATGGGCAAGTTCTCTCGGCTGTAAGTTTTACTATTCTAGGTCCTAACAACAGAGGAATAAAAGTAGTAGGCGGCGGGGTATGGGCTGAAGACTTCTATGTGAAATGGAAACTATGGCCGCCTTTACAGGCAGATATAATATCCGGAGGGGCAATTGGTTACCAATCGGCAGCCGTGTATGGTACAATTGATGGAAGTACTTGGATAGAGATATGGCCTTGGGCAAGTAGCCCCCAATAACTAGGAATCCATAATTCCACTCTTTCCAATATTTTTTCCTTTTTATTCCACAGAGTTTGCCAGTTAAAGTAAAATAGCAAAAGATCACTTACACCGTCTAAATGAACACCACAAAAAAAATCAAGGTTTTTATACTTGACACATCAGCAATTTTTTCAGGGAAACCAATTAGCTTAGATAATAATATTTTAGTTACCACGTTAGGTATCTCAAAAGAAATAACTCCTGGTGGAAGAGATTATCAGACATTCCAATATCTAATGGAAAAAGGATTGGCAATTGACACTCCTTCAAAAGAATCAATTAGCAAAATAAATAAAGTTTCTGCAGAGACGGGAGATAAAGACAGATTATCGGTTGCGGATAAGGAGATACTTGCCTTAGCATTAGATGTGAATAAAGATACAACCAAAGAAGCAATAATTATCACAGATGATTACTCCATTCAAAACGTAGCACAAGAGCTAAAAATAAAATTTGAAACAATATCACAAAGAGGCATAACAAAAAAGTTTAAATGGATTTATCGATGCTTGGGATGCGGCAAAAAATTCGAAGAGAATATAAAGACCTGTCCCATTTGCGGAGCCTCAACAAGAAATATTATATCTCACAAGGAGAACATCGCTGGAAAAGAATGTGATAATAGATGAACTTTGAAGATTTTAAAAAATCATTTTTACAATTTAAAAAATTATTTTTTCAATTTTGGCGTAGCGAAAATAAAAAGATATCGCTAGTCAGAGATGTTGTGGTTGCCATAATCGCAGTTTTGATAATATTGACTTTACTGTGGGCTTATACTGGTCAATGGTTCGGAGCACCAATGGTCGCCATAGAATCAGGAAGCATGATGCATGCAAACGAACCTTTTGGAAGAATTGGTACGATAGATGCTGGAGACATGGTGCTGCTAGTAAAGGTTAACAAAAGAAGTGATGTAGTAACATTTGGCAGTGCAAGAGAACAAGGAAAAGAAGGTCTGCAGACTTACGGAAGCTATGGGGATGTAGTAGTATATCGAAAATACGGGAACCCCACAGAAGAGCAGATAATCCATAGAGCCATGTGCTGGGTCGAAGTTGGAGACAGCGGAAATGAAAGAACGTATACTATAGCAGAATATGACATCTATAACCAAACATCATTATTGATACCTGAATTAGGGATAGAAAGCCCCAGTGGCGGACCATACACTCCAAATTGGGATCATTCTGGATTCATCACGAAAGGGGACAATCCGTTTACAAATAAAGAATGCGATCAGATGGGCGGCATCTCCACTGAACTTATAAAACTGGAATGGGTATCTGGAAAAGCAAGAATGGAACTACCTTGGATAGGAACCATAAACCTATTTTTTAATGATCTCACGAGTGGAAGTTTTTGGGACGGTGAAAAAGAAGCCACCATAAACAACGTTCAATCAGATTGTGTAACATGTTTAATAATACTAATAGTCGTACTTATATCAATACCAATCTCACTAGACCTCTATGACTATTATAAAACAAAAAAGAAACAAAAATTGTGATATACTTATTTGAGATACCAATCCGGTAGAAACTCATATTTTATGGCATCTTTAGCTCCCGCTTCTTTAAATCCTTTTAATCTAAGAAGACAGGAATCACATCTACCACAGGCCTTTTTTCCGCCGCTATAGCAAGACCAAGTTTTTTCAAAAGGAGCACCAAGCTCAATTCCTTTCTTTATGATGTCGGCCTTTGAGAGATGTAAGAGCGGTGTGCTTATTTTGATAGGTTTTCCTTCAACTCCTCTTTTCGTTGCAAGATTTGCCATTGTCTGAAATGCCTCTATGTATTGAGGCCGGCAATCAGGATATCCTGCGTAATCAGTGGCAGTAACGCCGATGAATATAGCATCAGCATCAAGGCCTTCAGCATATGCCAAAGCAATAGACAAAAAAACCGTATTTCTAGCCGGAACATAGGTTGTTGGTATAGATTTGCCTATGTCTTCTAGTAGATGATCAGGAGTAGTAATGGATTTATCAACCAAAGACGAACCACCAAACTTTTTAAGATCTATATCAAAAATAATGTGTTTCTTTGCGCGGACGGCAGATGAAATAGCTCTGGCAGACGCAAGCTCTTTCATGTGCCTTTGACCATAGTTAAATGACAAAGCGTAAATCTCATAGCCTTCACGTTTGGCCAAATAGGTAGTAACGCAGGAATCAATACCACCGGATATGAGACAAACTGCATTCCCCACCATATAAACTCATTATCCTTCCAATATTTTTATTACCCTCGCACCTTGACCAAGACCCTCATCTACACCTACCTCTATACTTTTAATCATTTTAGATGCAGTAATTTTGTCTAGTGCTCTATTTAATATGTACTGTGCAAGGCTTTCTGCCGACGTGGAATCAATAGGCAGCAAAATGCAATCTTCCATTGGCAAAATATAATGTTTTTTAAGGGTAACCATCTTGATACTTTTCTCTTCTTTCTTAATTGTAACAAGGCTGCTTTTTTCCGGAATTAGAATCCTGTGATCCAATTCATTGGCTATCTTCTTAAAGATATCTTTCAAAAGAGCAAAATCCATGATTATGCCTTTTTCATCAGGTTTGCCAACAATTTTCACATGAACTGCATAGGTATGCCCGTGCAATCTACCACATTTCTCATAGTCAGGTATTATATGAGCAGATGAAAATCTGATGTCTGACTTCCATCCATCGATATAGATGTACGAATCCATAAACTCACTTTTTTATTTTCTTTTTATAATCTTTTATTGCTTCACGGAGTGCATCTGCAGCAAGATTTGAGCAGTGCATCTTTATTGGTGGAAGCCCGTCAAGTTCATTTGCAACATTATCGCGCGTTATCTTTGATGCTTCGTCTAGCGTTTTACCCTTGGCAAGTTCAGTTATCATGCTACTTGTGGCAATGGCGGCCGCACATCCAAATGTTTTAAATTTTACATCCGTAATTTTGTCGTTTTTAACTTTAATATAGATGGTCATAAGGTCTCCACAGACTGGGTTTCCCACCGTTCCAACACCATCTGCATCTTTTATTTCACCCATATTTCTTGGACTTCGGAAATGCCCCATTACCTTATCGCTATACATATCACTCATAGATTATCCTCCTATCTGTTCCATAAAGGAGACATCTTTCTCAAACTTTCAACTGTTCCAGGCAGTACATCTAAAACATAAGAAACATCATCCTTTGTGCTAGTTCTTCCCAGAGTCAATCTAAGTGAACCATGGGCCTGAGCAGGATCTAGACCAATAGCAAGCAGCACATGGGATGCCTGCAGTTTTTTTGAAGAGCATGCCGAACCAGTCGCAGCGGCTATTCCCTTATCATCAAGCATGAGATTTAGGGATTCACCTTCAATTGCAGTAAAACGGAAATGAGCATTGTTTGCAAGTCTTTTTTCAGGATGGCCATTAAGGTAACTTTCTTCTATTTTTGAAACTCCATTTATTAGTTTATCTCTTAAATTTTTAAGATGTGCTACGTCCTTTTCCATCCTCTTTTGTGCAAGTTCACAAGCCTTACCCAAACCTACGATTCCAGGTGTATTGTAAGTGCTGCTGCGCAGTCCTTTCTCATGTCCACCGCCATGTATTATGGGCTGTATTTTCACCCCATTTCTAATGTATAAGGCTCCAACACCTTTTGGCCCATAAATCTTGTGAGAAGAAATAGACAAGAGATCTATGTTTAATTTTTTAACATCAGTTGGCTCTTTACCTATTGCTTGAACAGCATCTGTATGGAAAAAAGCACCATGCTCTTTTGCCATCTTTCCTATTTCTGCAACAGGTTCTACTGTGCCTATCTCATTGTTGGCATACATAATTGTTACTAAAAAAGTGTCCTTGGAAATAGATTGTTCCAGCTCATCTATTTTTATTAATCCATACTTATCCACGGGAAGATATTTGACCTTGAATCCTTGTTTTTCCAGATGTTTACAGGTCTCAAGAATTGCAGGGTGTTCAATCGTACTTGTTATTATATGCGGCCCTTTTGTTCCGATCTTGTCCTTGTTGTTATATGCTACTCCTTTGACAGCAAGATTATCTGATTCTGTACCGCCCGCTGTAAATATGACTTCATCTGCACTTGTATGCAGTATATCTGCTACTTTTTTCCTTGAGATTTCCACGGCATCAAATGAATTTCTTCCACATTCATGTATGGAAGATGCATTGCCAAAATCCTTGGTAAAATGAGGTAACATTGCCTCTAGTACTTCTTTATCAACTGGCGTGGTAGCCGCATAATCCATGTAAACTTTTTTCATCAGTCTCCCCGTCCGACATCCATCATTTTCTGAAGGGGCAGTCTTGCCTTCTTCATTATATCATCAGGAAGGATTGTCTTAGGTTCTAAGGTTTTTAGGCTATTTAAGACTTTTTCTAAAGTTATTTTTTTCATATTTGGACAAATGGCAGATGGAACAGGATAGAAACTTTTCTCAGGATTTTCTTTTTTCAATCTGTAACACATATCTTTTTCTGTGCCAATGATAAACTCCTTTGTTTTGGACTCTTTTACGTAATTTACCATTCCATTTGTTGAAAACGCCTTATTTGCTAAATCAATTACTTCTAATCTGCATTCTGGATGAACCAATACTTCGGCGCCAGGATGCTCTTTTTTCAGCATTAAAATTTCTTCTTTGCTGATCTTGTGGTGTGTTGAGCAAATTCCTGGCCAAAGAATCATTTCTTTTTCGGGAACAGATCTTTGAATGTAAAGTCCAAGGTTTGTGTCTGGAACAAATATTACTTTTTTAGAAGACGTGCTTTTAACAATTTTTACACCATTGGCTGATGTACAACAGATATCAACTAATGCTTTTACATCAGCAGTCGTGTTGATGTAAGCAACTACCTCGGCATCAGGATTATCTTTTATTATCCAACTTAAACTTTCAGCATCTACCATTTCTGCCATTGGGCATTCTGCAGACTTATCAGGGTGTATCACTGTTTTTTCTGGATTGAGGATTTTTGCAGCTTCTGCCATGAAATCCACGCCGCAAAAGATGATATTTTTCGCATCTGTTTTTGTGGCTTTTAAAGATAAATCTAATGAGTCACCTACAAAATCAGCTATATCTTGGATATCTGGTATCTGATAGTTATGCGCAAGAATAATTGCGTTATTTTTTTTCTTTAGATCATTTATCTTACTTGCGATTGTTTTTTTATCCATGATACAGAAACCTAGCCGTTTTTCTTTGCCCATATAACGATGCCTAAAATAAAGATTGCTCTCATATTTATATATACAAAACTTATATATCTATGATAGTAAATATACCTATGAGGATGGAATGGCATGGAAATAATTACACTTGTGATAGGGTTTGCCTTGGGCGTAGTTGTAGTTGCTCTTGCAATTGAAGTCGGAATGAAGAAAACATCTAAAGTTGAACCAACATCTAAAGAAGCAAAAGGTTGGAATCTATCGGAAATTTCTAACCCACGCATCATGGCTGAATATCTGGGCGATGATGTAGAATTGCCAAAGGGTTCGAAAGTAATTGTAAACCAATATAAAGACAAAAATATGTTCGCTGGGATGGATGTAAAGGAGCATGCCGGGGTAAGAGGAAACATTATCATAGGTGATGACAGAGTACTCATTCTTGCAGGTCCAATAAAAAAAGATGAAGTTGGATTTTGGACTGTAGAAAAAGAAATCGTAGAAAAACTAAACAGCGACTTTAAAAATCTGTGGAGCGAAGCAACAAGGATGGAGCCAGACGAAAAAAAACGATGATTGCATAAGTGTTCTCATCAAAAATGCTTTTATTCTCAACCAAAAAAAAGATAACAACTGTTTGGAGATATTTACACAGACGGCCAAGAGATCGTCCAAATTTCTGAACATGCTTGAGAACGAGTTTTTAACCATGGACTGTGGAAAAACCATTGAAAACGCAGAAAAATGTGCTAAAGAGTTAATTAGTTAAGCCCAACGGAGATTTTGAAAACGTCATGCTAAACGAATTAATGGTTTTCATCGGAGTGATCATTGCTTTCATTGTTATTGTTATTTTAATCAGAAGGCAATTTAATTTTGGCGCGTCGTTGATATTGGGTGCACTTATTGTTGGAATATGTTCATTACAAACAACACAGCCCATAGAAATTCCTAAAGCAATGATTGAATCAACCTTTTATTCCTTTGACGATCAGCAAATAGTAACGGAAACAATTGAGCTCGCAATACTCATGACCCTGATATATGTGCTAGCAAAGTCAATGCAAGAAACAGGCAGTATCAAAAAGTTAATTGATAGTCTAAGGACGTTTTTTTCAAAGGGTGGCATTCTTGGAGTAATTCCTGCAGTCTATGGATTAATGCCAGTTACAGGAGGTGCATTATTTTCTGCGCCGATGATCGATGAAGAAGGAGATAAATATCACTTAGATAAAAATCAAAAAAATCTTCTAAACATATGGTTTAGACATATCTGGTTTCCAATTTACCCCATCTCTTCAGCTATGATTCTTATCTGCAGTGACAAATTTTCGGACATAAACATCTATGCGCTCATCTTAGTAGAGATTCCTGCATTTGTTGCAGCAGTTGGCATTGGCATTATTCTGTTAAAAAAATTTATTAAAGGAGCTGAAAAACAACAAACAGAACTGAAAAAAGAGTATCGTGGCCTTCTATTCCTCCTGCCACCCATTGTACCGTTGATATTCTATTCAGTTCTACAATTTGTTAATTTGCCTCAGGTTAGGTCATTTCTTATCGGGATAATATTCAGTATCATTCTTCTATATGTGTTAACAAAACTCAGTTGGAGAGAATATCTGATAGTCATCAAAAAATCTCTAACATGGAAACTAGCGCTAGCAATTTTTGGAATCATGATATTCAGAGAAATGTTTGAAGTCTCTGGAGCAAACACTATCATCGCGAATATGATAGGAAGTCTTGCATTTCCCGCAGTAGCGATAGTTGTTATTATTCCGTTTCTTTTAGGTACATTGACTGGATATAATCTAGGGGCAATCGCGTTGTCCTATTTCCTTGTAGAACCATTTTTTGTAGCAACAGGAATAAATACCATAGGTTTAACAAGTATCGTTTTTATTAGCTCGCTTATAGGATATCTAATTTCACCGATTCATTTATGCAATGTTCTTAGTAGCGACTACCTCAAGACAGATACTACAAGGATGTACAAAATATTCATTCCTGCGGCAATTTCCCTGCTTCTTATTCAGGTTGTATTTGTGATTCTTTTCCTAAGAATATAATTAAAAGATAAAGCTTTTATAAAAACCATGATTTCCGATGGTTGCTATGGAACAATCTAAAGTCTTTGAATGTTTGAAAAATCCTAAGTTCTATGGATCCCACGTCGAATCTGTTGAAATTCTTCAGACTCACATTTCATACGTAATCTTGACCGGAGCCTTTGCATACAAAGTAAAAAAGCCAGTTAACTTTGGATTTCTTGATTTTTCAACACTTGACCAACGTAAATTTTTTTGCGAGGAAGAACTAAGATTAAATAGAAGGCTTTGCCCAGAGGTATATTTGGATGTCCTTCCAATTACAGAAAAAGATGATACCCTTGAATTGGATGGATGTGGGAAAGTCGTCGAGTACGTACTTAAAATGAAAGAATTTCCTCAAGAGCAAATAATGACAAACCTGCTCAAACAAGGAAAAATCGACGAAGAGACTGTCGATCGTCTATGTACTATTCTTTTTGATTTTTATAATTCTCAGACGCCTTCAAAAGAAATTACAGAATATGGGGAATTAAGGGCAGTAAAACAAAACATCGATGAAAATTTCGAACAAACGAAATCAGTCATCGACGTGACTATTTCAAAAGACACATACGATTATATCAAAGAAGCAAACACCAAATTTTTTGAAAGTAAAAAAGAGACATTTGCCAATCGGATGAATGAGGGTCGTATCCATGATTGCCATGGTGATCTCCACTCAGGAAACATCGTCGTTGCCGATGATAAAATTCATATATTTGATTGTATCGAGTTTAACAAAAGATTCAGGTTTTGTGATGTTGCTTCAGATATCGGTTTTTTAGCAATGGATCTGGATTATCTGAATTATCCGTATCTCTCCAGCTACCTCATTCAAAAATATGTTGAAAAAAGCAACGACAAGGGCATTTTTGACGTTTTGAATTTTTACAAAGCTTATAGAGCGTACGTACGAGGAAAGGTTAATGGTTTTCAGCTAAGCGATCCAAATATAGATTCAGTAAAAAAGAACGGCATTATTGAAACTGCGAAAAAATACTTTGACCTGTCAGGGTACTATGCATCTCTCTTTTCCTTAGATTTGCATTCCACAAAACCGTTGTTGTTCCTTGTTAATGGGATTACTGGGACTGGAAAATCTACAGTTGCGCTCAAAATAGCAATTGATTACCATGCACATCAAATTAATACGGACATCGTAAGAAAGGAGTTAGCAGGTATCGATAAATTCGAACGGCACCATGACAAACCGGATACTGGCCTATATGATCCAAAGAATGTCGACTTTACATATGAAAAAGTTATGGAAAAGGCATCAAACTTACTAATGAAAGGAGAAAACGTTGTCCTGGATGCTACATTCCAAAAAAAGAAATATCGCGAGATGGCGCAACATATAGCAGCAAAAAACCATGCTAATCTAGTAATTGTACATTGCACATGCCCAGATGAAGTTGTGAAAAGTCGATTAGAACAACGCCTGAAGAAAAAATCAGTTTCCGATGGGCGATGGGAAATTTACATACAGCAAAAAAAGACATTTGAGCCATTTAGCCATGATGAAAGACACATCGAGATGGATACGTCAAATGAATCCCATGATTACAAAATGAAATTTTTCAAATCTCTAGTTTCACACATCGGTGAGGCCGCATAATGGAAATTTCTGGTTACAAGCTTGACATCGAAAAGGTAGCAAGTATCATCAAAAAAAACAGATACAAAACTGTGGCACTTCAGATTCCTGAGGGGCTTAAGAGAAGTGTTTTCGCTATCGTTGACTATCTTGAAAAAAAAACCAATGCAACTGTTCTTGTTTCAGCAGATACATGTTTTGGGGCTTGTGATGTTGCAAATTGCGAACTCAAAAAGATGGACGTAGATTTTGTTGTTCATATCGGACATACGCCGATGCCAGATATCAAAAATTTTTGGGTTCCAACAATGTTTGTTAATGCTGAGTCGGATCTAGACGTATCAAAATCTGTTGAAAAAGCAGTGCCGCTACTTAAAGGAAAAAAAATTGGATTGGTTTCAACAGCACAACATGTTCATACGCTAGGTGTAGCCGAAAAGATACTAATTAAAAATAATTTTAAACCCGTCGTAGGCAAGGGAGATAAACGTATAGCCCTAAAAGGACAGATTTTGGGGTGTAATTTTTCAGCAGCTACATCGATAGCTAGCAAGGTCGATTCGTTTTTATTTATAGGAAGCGGCAATTTCCATCCGCTAGGTTTACTACTAGCCACTAAAAAACCAGTCGTCGCCGTTGATCCGTATCTAAACATGGTAAAAGAAAAAGAACTAGATGAATTGAAAGATAAGATATTAAGGCAAAGGCATGGTGCTATCGCGCGTTCAAAAGATGCAAAAACATTTGGCATACTTATAGGAATAAAACGCGGCCAGCAACGTATGAAATTGACACATAAAATAAAAAAGATGCTGGACTCAAAACAAAAAAAATCATATTTCATAGCATCGAATAATTTTTCACCATCTGAATTGCAAGGATTTGGAGACATCGATTGTTTTGTTTCCACTGCTTGCCCAAGAATTGCAATAGACGATTATATGAGATATAAAGTACCTATTATCACACCTGTTGAACTTGAGATTTTATTGGGCAAAAAAAAGTGGGATGATTATGAATTCGATCAGATCCTCGAATTAAGAATAGTGGGCTAAAAGTACTTCAAAATGCCACATACACACCTCCATAAAAAATTTATAAGACCTCGTGTTTCCTACTTTTCCTATGAATCAACAGCAGATAAAGAAAATTATTGACACTAAAGACATTCGGTGGATTCAAACCCATTTTACGGATTTAATGGGGGGTTTGAGAGTCCTCCACATTCCAGCCGAAAGATTTCTCAAAGACGATTTGCTAAAAAAAGGTCTTAGATTCGATGGCTCCTCAGTCGGATTTCGAAAAGTGGAAAAATCTGATATGATTGCCTTGCCAGATCAAGATACATTTATGCTTTTACCCCATGAAAAAGATGAGGCATTAATACGTGCAGATTTGTACGACATTGAATTAAATCCATATCGTGCTGGTCCACGAAATATTCTGAAACGAGCAGTAGAAAAGGCAAAAACGCAAGGATATGATAGCGTAATGATTTCCCCTGAAATGGAATTTTATGTGTTTGACGGCTCTGAGAATCAACATGCAGAAATCAACGAAAACGAAGGATATTTTATTCCACCCCCTCTAGACAACGCAAAAAATTACAGAAAGAAACTCTCAGATGTCTTAATGGATAGTAAATATCAGGTTAAATACCATCACCACGAAACAGGAAAATGCCAACATGAAGTGGAAATAAAAGCTTTAAATGCGACCGATGCCGCAGATTTTTGCTCTTATTTCAAGTACTTAGCAAGAGATATTGCAAAATCTTTCAACATGGAAATTACATTTATGCCAAAACCGTTTTCCCGCGAAGCAGGAAGCGGCATGCATGCACACATCGCATTATATAAAAAAGGAAAAAATACATTTTCAGATGAAAATGATCCTCTTGGTCTCAGTCAAACTGCACGCTATTTTATTGGAGGGATACTTGAACACTCTAGAGGAATAGCAGCACTGGCAAATCCAACGTTAAACTCCTACAAACGTCTCATTCCTCATTTTGAGGCACCCATATATATTGCATGGGCACCACACAACAGAAGTAGTTTAATCAGAATTGCTGCAAAGAAAAACGTCGATGTTGAAGTCAGAAATGCTGACCCTGCCGCCAATCCGTATCTCTTTTTTGCGGCGCTTATTCATGCGGGTCTTGATGGAATCAAGAGAAAAATTAACTATGAACCCGTCTTAAGAAACATCTATGAAATGACAGATGAAGAAATTAAAAAATATGGGATAAAACAATTGCCCACAAATCTCATGGAAGCCCTTGAAGAGCTCAAGCGCGATACAGTAATCATGGATGCCATCGGAAGAGATGGGGCAGATCTATTCATTGAGAACAAAACAGCAGAATGGCACAATTATATGAGCGAAGTAACCGATCTGGATTATAAGTTCTATTTTCACTGTTAACACATCTCAAATCCTGTCATTTAATACGGCTTTGTCTCAAATTATAAATAATGTTTTTGTATTTCTATTTGCATGGATGGGATGCAAAATGGTGAGAATTTATAATTGGAAAAAACACAACAAAGTAAAGGAGAGAGAAT
>JBFYMG010000047.1:0-20026 GCA_041305025.1 Thermoplasmatales archaeon | reverse complement strand
TATGTAACCTCTATAAAAAGACGTATTCAGCACACTGAAGTTGCGTTGAAAATCATCGTGTATAATCTGATGATTTTGGCTAAAAAGATTGTCGAGGAGGAATACTTTTGAGACAAAGCCTAGAAATACTTTCAGTTACCATGCTATAAGATTTATAAGGAGAAAAGCGCTCCTATTAATTATTCGAAGATGCGATAGAGATGATTTCGAAGAAAATAAACATAGATAATTTAAATGATGGAGAAAAAGGCTACCTTGTAGGTTTGTTTATTGGTGACGGGTATCTTCATCACGATAGTTGGAGGCACTATAAGATAAATTTTTATCTAAATCAAAAAAAAGATAACGACATCGCAAAATTCACTATAATTTTACTCAAGAAAATCGGGCTTTCACCATACATCGCATTTCATCATGGCTGTTTAATTGTACGTCTCAATTCAAAATTTTTTTATGAATATTTAAAGAGACAATCCAACAAAATTTCAGAAGGGAAAAATGAGGATTTTATGATAGGATTCATATCTGGTTTTATTGATTCAGATGGGTATGTTGGGAAGGGAGATATCGTAATCTCAAATAGTGAAAAAAACCTTCTTAGAATGACGCAATCATTTTGTAATGAGATAGGAATACATTCTAAACTTTGGAGTCAGCAGGTTTCCTGCAGAAACAATATGTTTACTATACAGAGGTTGCGAATAGGTACTAAATTTAAGTATAAGAATCGTTATTCACGAAAGATACTTCGCGTATACGCGGGGGAATAAAACTACCCATCATAGCGAGCAACCATCTTCCAAGGTGGTGCCTATAAGGGTGGGGTAGTCAGGAGATCCCGACGGGCCCATAACCCGTAGACCAATGGTTCAAATCCATTCCCCGCTACTATTTTTTTAAAAACAATAGATGAATTTTAATAAAAAGAAAAGTGTTACATGTTTTAGTGAAGAATAATTCGCATAACCGATTTTGGGAGATAGATCTCTTACGCGGCGTTGCTATTTTCATCATGATTGCCGTTCATTTACTCTATGATTTAAATTATTTTAAAATTTACAGAATAGAGTTATACTTGCATTATTGCTTTATAATTGTATATGCTGGTGGTACACTATTTTTACTGTTAGTAGGAATTTCTTTAACACTTAGTTATTCAAAGATAAAGAATAATTTTACAAAAAAGCAATTGCGATTAAAATATCTGAAGCGAGGATTGGGCATTTTTGGACTAGGGCTTTTCATAACATTTGCCACATGGGTTTATCTTGGGGGTGAAGGTTTTGTTGTGTTTGGGATACTTCATTGCATCGGCTTATCAATTATTTTTGCTTACCCTTTCTTACGTTTTCGATACCAAAATCTGGTATTGGGTCTGCTCTTGATTTCTATTGGAATAGTACAAAAAAAATTTACATTTGATTTTAACTGGTTAGTGTGGCTTGGATTTATGCCATCTAATTTCTACACAGTAGATTATTATCCACTTTTACCGTGGTTTGGGGTCGTTTTGATTGGAATATTTTTGGGAAATTGTTTGTATCAAAACAATGCAAGAAAATTTAAATTGAAAGATCGCTCTCAATTTATTGCTGTTAGATTCACTTGTTTTTTGGGTAGGCACGCACTAGTAATTTATCTGGTGCATCAGCCGATTATTGTAGGACTGTTATATCTCTTTGTGTTATAATCGTTTAACAATATGTTAATCCCAATTTTGGTACTTCAACGCCACGTCCCTTTTTGATTTCTCCTACAACTTTGATTGTTGCATCCGAATATTTTTTGAGAACTCTGATAGTTTCATTAGCATCTTTTTTTGCTACAACTACTGCAAGTCCCATGCCCATGTTGAATGTTTGATACATTTCTCTGTCATCAATATTTCCATACTTTTGAAGGAACGTAAATATCGGTTGAGGTTTGATGGGGTCATCAATTACAAACTTTACACTCTCTTTTAAACGCGGAAGATTCCATAGTCCACTTCCAGTGATATGGGCCAATCCACGCACGTCCACTTTTTTAAAAAGTTCAATGATTTCTTTAACATAGATTCTTGTTGGAACAAGCATTACTTCGCCGATGCTTTTTCCCGGATAAAACCCGTCAGGAAACTTATCTTTATAGGAAAAACCTGCTTTTTCGACAACCTTTCGTGCCAGTGTATATCCATTTGAATGAATGCCGCTGCTACTGAGTCCTATAATGACATCACCGGTTTGAATCTTATCTCCGAGAATAATTTTGTCTTTCTTTACATATGCAAGACAGGTTCCAGCAAGATCAAATCCGTTAATGAGTTCAGGAAGATCTGCTGTCTCTCCACCGACAATTGAAATATTGGAAAGTTTTGCACCCGCTTCCAGTCCTTTTCCAATTTCCTTTGCAATCTTGGGATTTGGATCATCCATTGCAAGATAATCAACAAATGCCAATGGTTCTGCTCCGACACAAAGTGCATCGTTGACGTTCATGGCAATACAATCAATCCCTACAGTGTCCCACTTCTTTAATTCAGATGCAATTTTTACCTTGGTTCCGACGCCATCGGTACAAAGAACAAGGGCATATTCGCCAAAATCTATGAGACCTGCGTAATGTCCACCCAGTGGTTTTCCAAATCCTTTTCGTTTGGTTGTAATACTTGAGACTAATTCTTTAATCGCTCGCTCTTTTTGGTCAATATCAACTCCAGTGTCTGCGTAGGTCATTTTTTTCAAAGATATCGCCCTCATTCCCTGTATTGCGAAACTACATTGTTGTGATAAACTTTTTGAATGGTGCTAGATTGTGGTTATATGTGAATAAACTATCTGATTTTGGGGAAAGAAAAGCCATACAACTTATCTCAAAAATTCTTTCAAAAGGAAATGTTGCAGTCGGAATAGGTGATGATTGTGCTGCTATTGAATTTGGAAAGGAATATCTACTTGTTACTACAGATATGATTTCAGAAAAAACCCATATTCCTAAAATAATGAAGCCATGGCAAATTGGATGGTTTACCGTCGCGGTTAACTTAAGTGATATATCTGCTAAAGGTGGTAAACCTCTAGGACTAGTTTTGAGCATTGGTTTACCAAAAAATACATCTGAATCTTTTTTGAAAGAATTGATGAAAGGAGCAGACGCATGTGCAACCCAATTTGGAACATCAATAGTTGGCGGGGACACAAAGGAAACGCATGAAATAACGCTCTCGGGAACTGCTTTTGGAACAGTTAAAAAAGATGAATTTATGGGACGCAAAGGAGCAAAAACAGGTGATATTGTCGCTGTGACAGGAAAATTGGGAAAGGCAGCAGCCGGATATTATGCGTTAAAGCATAACATGAAAAACAAGGAAATTTTAAAGTGCCTATTAGAACCAATGCCCAAAATAAAAGAGGGAATGGCACTGGCTAAAACAAAAACCGTTTCATCATCTATGGATATCTCGGACGGACTTTCTTCGTCACTCTACCAATTACAAGAGTTAAACGATGTGGGTTTTGAGATAGATAAAGAAAAAATCCCGCTATCTTCTGTCTTGCTTAAATTTGAAGGAAAAAAAGATATTAACATCTACGAGTACGCCACGCATTTTGGTGGGGATTACGAACTACTTTTGACTATCCCTCGCGATAAATTTGACAAAGCGCAGAAAAGTTTGTTAAAAACTGACACTTCCATCACCGCTATTGGAAAAGTAACCAAAGAAAAAAAGATAAAAATTATTGATGGCCAAACCAAAAAAATCCTTAAAAACAAAGGGTATGAGCATTTTAGAAAACATACCTTTTGTTAGGTTACTTATTATATTATAACTTAATGGGTAAGATTTGTTACATAAAGGTTTTAAAGGACGAACTAACGAACTATATTATGGTAAACCATGGATAAGAAAGCCATTGCGATAATACTAATCATTTCAGTTGCCTTGCCACTTTTTTCAGGATGCATAGGGGAAAAAGGACTAAGTAATGAGTCCCCCCTAGTCAAAATAACCTATCCTCGGAATGGAGCAGATGTTTCTAATATTGTAATGATCAGCGGTACGGCTTCTGATCCAGATGGTGATGCAACAATAGTAAAAGTGGAGGTTAAGGTCAATGATGATGAGTGGAATATTGCAGATGGTACTACAAAGTGGAGTTATGATTGGAGGACCTACGAGATCGACAATAGCTTGTATACTATTCGTGTGCGCTCTTGGGATGGAACGGATTACTCCAGTGTTGAAGAAATAAAAGTAAATGTTGACAACCCAGCGTCAGTTGAGTCTGATACTCATAAATGGGCAGTTTTTATTGCTGCCGCCAATTTTCCTCAAGATAATGAAAGTAAATTGGGCAATGGTGGTCTAAATCTTGCAGAAGATATGGCTTCGTATTTTGTTGAAAACTACCAATACTCTACATCTAATATTATAATTTTATTTGATGATGGATGGATACGCTCCGATAATGGATATGGAACTAGAATGGAGACACTGCAGCAACGCACGCACAAGTATAATATGATCTATGGCGGAGCCACAAAAGAAAATGTGGTGGCAAGTATTAACTATGCTATAAAAGAGTCAAACAGTTATGATGATAGCGAAGTTTTTATCTGGATATTTGGTCACGGCCGTGGGGATGCAAACAACACGCGAACTGGTGGAAAAATATTGGAGGGTAGCGCAGTTTTCCTGTGGGATGATACAATGGAAGATAGAGAGCTAGGAACTCTTTTGTCTGGTTTAAAATCCTATAAGGTTTGTGTCGTTGTTGATGCTTGTTACAGTGGCGGATTTGCCGATAAAACAATCTATAATCTACCGACTTTTTTCCTAATGCACTCGGGCATTCCAAAATCTGGTAGAATTGTGCTATCTGGCGCAAGTAAATTCAGAGTAGGGTATGCAAGCACGACTGAAGGTCCTTTATTTTCAATGCTGTGGTTTGAAGGGCTTAAAACTGGAAAGGCTGACGGCTTCCGTCCTGGAATTGATAAATCTGGAAGGCCGACACATCTTAAGATTTTTAAAAATGGAAAAGTTTCCGCTGAAGAGGCTTTTTACTACGCACGATATATGTTGAGGGCCGAAAAAACTTTTGAGGATTACAAAAAGATGGAGCCGCAGATTAATGATCAATATCCACACAAAGGAGTCCTGCGCAGCATAAAGGAGATGTATCTTTAAGAATAAGATATATAAACGTCTTATTTTGTATATAATTTTTGATAATGAAGCAAGATGCAAAATTTTGGAAGCCACTAGCGGGTAAAAAGGTTCAATGCACTCTTTGTCCGCATAATTGTAACATCGGTGATGGCAAACAGGGCATTTGTGGCGCTCGTAGGAATGAATGCGGTAAATTGTATACGCTGATATATGCATCATGCTCATCCATGGCTGCAGACCCCATAGAAAAGAAGCCACTGTATCATTTTCATCCTGGCACAAGTGTGTTTTCGTTAGGTACCGTTGGATGCAATTTTAAATGCGAACATTGCCAAAACTACAGTATTTCAACGGCTACGCCTGATTTTTCTTATTTAAGAGAAGTTATGCCCAAGCAAGCTGTTGAATTGGCACAAGAATACGGCTGCAAGGGCATTGCCTGGACTTATAATGAACCTACAATATGGCATGAATATAGCTTTGACTCTGCAAAATTGGCAAAAAAACACGGTTTTTATACGGTTTATGTTACTAATGGTTATATCAATGAGGATCCTCTGAAGGAAATTTCACAGTTTTTGGATGCGATGAATATAGATGTTAAAGCTTTTACTGAAGATTTCTACAAGAAAATATGTAAAGCGAAATTAGAACCAGTATTGCAAACGTGCAAGCGCGCAAAAGAGCTAGGAATACACATAGAGCTGACCTATCTTGTAATACCTGGTCATAATGATTCTACTGATGAGATTGGAAGGTTTTGTAGCTGGGTTGTTGAAAGCTTGGGAAGTGACACACCAGTGCATTTTTCCCGTTTTCATCCAGACAATAGGATGACTAGCGTTCCTATGACGCCCATGGAAACACTGCTTAAAATATATGAAACTGCTAAGAAAACCGGTATTTCATATCCTTATCTAGGGAATGTTCCTCATGGAGACTACGAAAACACCATCTGCCCAAATTGTGGGAATCTCTGCGTTGAACGACATGGTTATTCTGTAAAATTGGTTGGTCTTAAGGAAGAAAAATGTGCCAAATGCGGAAGTGCAATTCCCATAATAGCTGATAAATATAAAAAACAAAAAATTTAATAAAGGGGAAGGGTTATTTAAGTATCCTCAAAAACAGATAATATATAATAAATATAAAAGAAAAAGTTAATAAAGGGGTAAATATACTTATAATTATAGAAAACATAAAATTATAATATAAAATGATAAGGGTGAATATATGGCTTTGAAAAAAAATGACAAGATAATAGCAATAGCTGGAGTTCTTATATTAATAATTGCAGCAGTAAGTATTGTTGTCTTGTATTCTCCTGAAAGCGAAGTTGAACAAACAGTATCTCGAGAAAAAACTTTTTATGTTACATCTCAAGAAAAAACCGGAGTAACGTCAATATCTGGTCATGCCGGTAAAAAAGCACCTTATATCGAACCAATTACAATCACTGCGCCGTCGTACACAGATTCAGTAGGCGTTTTAACTCATGTTGAAATTCAACTTACCTGGAAAGATGATGTTACTTATCGAGGAATACTAAGCAAGGGGAAAGACACTTTAACCGCTTTTATCTGCCCAACTGGAACTGAGCCTGGTGAACCAGATGTGACTGTTGGTGAAGGTAACTCCTCGTTTGATTTTAGTATAAATAGCGTACCTATGATCGATCAGATTACAGCAGTTGATTATGATGAGGCGAAAGGAAAAGTCACAGGAGATTTCGGTGGTAAAGACACAGCATCTTTCGATACTATAATCACAATAAAGACCGGAGAAAAACTACGAAGACCTTTGAAATTTTTGAAGGACAAAGGAAACGACTTTGAACTAACGATAACTTATACATACTACAGCATTACTATAACCGAAGAGCCTGGAGACTTTTATATGACACCGCCAGAAGAGACTGCTCATCAAGCATTAATGATTACCACTGGTTACGGAATTCACTGGTAAGATTCAAAGATAACAATAAGCCAAGACTTCAACATTTTTTTATATTTTAAATCTTAGCAGTGCTGCTATACCGCCGATTCCTTCAAATTTTTTTCCAGCTTCATTTAATGTATTAATAATCGTAAACTCACCGTTAGTTTGTTTTGCAAGTCTTAGTAGTTGTTCTCCTTTCTTCGTACGAACTATGAGGTCTGAAATTAGAAGTCTTTCCACAGCACCATTGTTCAAAGCATTAATAACTTCTTTTTCCCCATAGGTTGCAAGACCGTCTTTTTTTATCTCTTCAAATAATCTTTCGATTATATTTGTTTCAAAAACCACTCGATTTTCCTTTGTAATCTTTTCTACTATGCCTGTTTTTATTGCTTCCTGAACCCCATTCATACCTGCAACGCTAGTTCCATGAGAAAAGCAGTTCTCAAAGAGCGCAGGTTCCTTGGATCTACCATGTTCTACAAAATGCTCTTTGGTAAAGCCAGAGCCTACTACAACCAGAGGTGAATCTTTATCTTTATTTGTTCTGACCACTGATATAATCTCGCCGAAATAATCTTTTCCAGTATCTACGCTTTCATACATTTTTCCAGAGCGTCTTGAATCAATGTCTGCGATCCATTGCACTCCACTTTGTCTTAAAACTGCAATAGTGGCAGATTCTTCATCCAATGATACAAATACCACAATGGGTTGACTGCGAAGTTTAACCGCTTCGTCAATTCGTTCTAATTGATGGTATTTCCATTCCTCTTTCACAATTGAAATTACGTTCATTTCTTCAGCATCTACATTTAACGTATGATGGGAACCAAGATCCTGCGGTCCCTCCTCTATTATTCCAAGTATTCGCAATCGATCTGAAAACTCATGGAAATTTACTTCTTTAACCCTAATTCCAAGCTTCATTCGTTTCTTTTCTGCTTTCTTTGATCGAATCTTATCATCCTTCTGTTCATTGGTTCTAAACGTCATACCACGAACCAGATCGCCTTCATCGATAATATTGTATAAATGCCAGATGTCGTCAAGATTTTCAGGCATAAGCTTGATTTCGCCGTGTCTGAGGTCTCTAAATATAACTTTCATAGCTTCAAACTCTCTTTTATTTTAATTCGAAACCCGCTTTTTCAATAACGGTCACATCACCAGGTGGAAGAACCTTTTCTATCTGATCTGCAGGCATATCAAAGACTTTTGACAGCTTATGTGCAAGGACATTTCTTTTCATGTCGCCAGGAACAATAATTACGTATTTGTCAGCTCTTTTGCTTACAGCATCCACCGGGCCACCCATGATCTTCTTTGTATCTTCTATCATTATTTGTCCAACTGCCAGTTCCAGTTTGCATTTGCAATAATTTCTCTTTCCACGTATTACAAATGCGCCCTTTGGCAGAAATTCGCCGCTTTGAGGAGTTCTGCTTACTTGCTCAGGTAGAACCCAATAGGCCTGCACCTCTGCAAACTGCTTCCAGGCCTTTGAATAACCAGCGGCAAACTGACAAGCCTCGTTAAGTGTTATCTCGGAAATTGGGGTGTCTTTACCATCTATATCCTTGTTTTTAATGACACAACTCGGGGCACCGTGAATATCAGCATGAGTGTATATGTCTCCTTCCCTCAGATATTTCTTAACAACCTGCTCGTTATTTTTAGCATCTTTGCCGGCGACAATAATGTTTCCGTCACTTGATATGAACCATCGAAAACGCTCAAACCAAAAGGTTTTTGCTTCTGCTGATTTTTCTTTTCCTTCCCCTTCGCGGGTATCTTCCGTTTCGACGGATTCTATCATGTCCTTTGTTTTCCTGATAGCTTCCTGCGCGCCAACTAGTTTATTTTTTAATTTTTTACTGTCATCATAGGCATTTGTCGCATTCTCAGTAACGCCTTTCCTGAAGTTAAGTTCTACTTCAGAAACCTTGCCGTTCGTATCTTTAAGTAAAACAACAAGTCTATTTTCCCGAGGGTCAAACTCCTTGACTATCTCGTTTTTATTGATTTTCCGGATTTTATCATCTTTTTCTTTATGTTGTAAAATTGCAGTTATTTCATTTAGAAGGCTTTCGCACAGCTGAAAATTAAGATATATGAGGTCGCCCTCCAATTTTTTCCGATTTATATCTTTCTTTAATTCAACCACAAATTCTTGTTGCTGGACAATCTGTCTTTTCAGCTTTTCAACCTTCTTATTTGTCTCGCTCGTCTCTTGCTTTTTTATTTTTTTGATGCCAGTAAATTCTTGAAGCCCTCTAGCAAAGCTATCTATTTTTTCAAAATCCTGTTTTTCATAGCTTTTGAATTCAAAAGGCAAAATGTCGATAGGTTTTCCATCTTGCTTGACTAAAATTGGTTGGAATTCTTTGTTTTTGAATATTTTGAGAAAACTAGACAACGTGGAAAAAATCTTCTCAATTTTTTTCTCATCCAAATCTTTTATATTGACATTTTTATCGATGCCCGCTCTTACGCATATTTCCTCTGCAATTGGGCCACCTAGGTTGATAGGTACGGCAAGAGTTCTTACAAGATCTGCGTTGCTTTTTTTAAGCAAATCCAAAAAATTTTCAAAAGTTAAGTTAAGTGGGTTGATCTGAGCAGGAGGTGGACTATAGATTTCATGCGTCTTTATGGTTCTATGTGCCCATGTTTGAGAAATAAGAGGGGTGATGATCTTTCCATCTGGATTCACAAGTATTATGTTTCCCTCTGAGAAGAATTCGACAATAAGAGTATATTCCCCTTCTTTTTTACCGATTTTCAGGTTTATTATCCTGTCAAATTCTTGTTGTGTTACTTTCGTGATTTTTCCATTGAGAAGGTATTTTCTTAAAGTCATTGCAAAATTGGTAGGTTTCAGTGGGGATTCAAACTGTTTTTTTGTTAGACATATCATGTCGCCATTTCTGATAAATACGGATTCTTTTTGTTTGGTCTGGTTATGGCTTACCCTAATTAGTAACTCGTCGCGAGTAAGTTGATATATGTTATCTATGTAACTTCCTACTAGATTTTGCATTTCATAAACAATCACATAGATGTCAAATGTTGATAATTTTCGTTCCATTTCTTCAGGATATATATTTTCACCATTAAAAAAGACTGCCGTATGAAATAATCTAGTTATTTGTAGACAATAAAAAAAGAAAAGAGAGGATGGGATGAATCTAAATATATGATGGCAGAAATGCCAGCTGCAGGCTGGCATGTCCTCCGTATTTAAGATCTATCTAATTTTATAGATGTTTGTTTTAGTTTATATATTTAGAAATGGGGTCATTGAAACTATTCGCAGGC
This sequence comes from Thermoplasmatales archaeon, assembly GCA_041305025.1. GTDB lineage: Archaea > Thermoplasmatota > E2 > DHVEG-1 > DHVEG-1 > JBFYMG01. The sequence continues at coordinate 9,615 of JBFYMG010000047.1, read as the reverse complement.
TTTGTCTCAAAACTCAAATACTTTTACTGACCTCTGGAAAAAGGTTATATTATATCATATTAATCAAAACCAATTAAACATGTCAAAAACAGGTGTTGCAAATCTTCCATTGCATCCCGGTAAAGCACCACGATGGTTATTCAAAAGAATGGTTGCGTTATCTAGGGGAATCACTGAAGTTCTCATTTATGAATATGGGAAAGATGAGCTTTTACGCAGAATTTCTGATCCTTTTTGGTTTCAGGCTTTATCCTGTGTTCTTGGATTCGATTGGCACAGTTCGGGATGTACCACTGTTACCTGCGGAGCATTAAAAGAGGCAATTGATCCACAAGAATTTGGTTTTGCCATTGCAGGTGGCAAAGGAAAAGCATCGAGAAAAACGCTTGTCGAAATCGAACAGTTTGGTGAACTATACAATCTTTCAAGTACTGCAATCAAAGAATTACAATACTCTAGTCGTATGGCTGCAAAAGTTGATAATACAGCAATACAAGATGGATACAACCTCTATCATCACGTACTCATCTTTTCTGAAGGTGGAAAGTGGGCTGTTATCCAACAGGGGATGAATGGTGAAACTTCTTACGCAAGACGATATCATTGGCTTTCAGATCAGATGCAAAATTTCGTCTGTGAGCCTCACAATGCAATCGTTGGAGTCGACCGGCAAGAAACGGTGCTTGATATGACCGCAAAACAAAGCATCTCCACTCAAAAAATATCTGTTGATCTAGTAGATGATGGCCCTCAACATCTAAGACGTGATTGGGCAGAGCTCACCAGACCAGAAACTCAGCGGACGCTGGATTCTTGGATGTACCCTGAACAGAAAAGAAGACACATACCTCATCTCGATATGCCAAAGACGATAAACTGGAATAAGATGAAAGAACTATATGATTTCCAGCCAAAAAATTATGAAGAACTACTGGCAATAAAAGGCGTGGGACCAAGTACCGTACGAGCGTTAGCACTCATCTCTGATCTCATTTATGGTGAAAAGCCATCGTGGTCTGACCCTGTAAAATTCAGTTTTACGGTTGGGGGTAAAGACGGTGTGCCATTTCCTGTTGATCGTAAGGCGATGGATGAATCAACACAGATTATTCGATCCGGAATAGAGCATGCAAAAATAGGTGAAATGGATAAAATTCATGCAATAAGAAGGATGCATAACTTTTTTTCTGTAAATTCTTAATCTTTGTCATAACATTTATATACTATCAAAGATAAATTTGTTTATAATATTATATTATTACAGATTAGGTGTTCAAGTGACCAAGAAAAACAGCATTATCTGGACCTGGCTTAAAACAAAAGGTAAAATCTTTAAAATAATTTCTAACCCGGCTAAAGGCACAATAAAAGTATATGATGAAAAAGGAAAATTGTTAATGAAAAAAACAAACCTTAGCAAGAAACAAGTTGAATTGGTGGAAGACAGTTTTTTGAGTTTTGTTGTAAGTAAATTAAATAGTTTTGATACCAAACACCAAAAAGAAGACTTTGATCCAATGGTGGCATGAGAGTACGGCCGTGGCGCTAGTTTTTCCTAATTTGTAAAAAGATTCTTTAAATTTCTGTCACTTTTAGCAAAATCTCTTCTGTTATGGACAAATGGGCCCGGGCGGATTTGAACCGCCGACCAACTGGTTATGAGCCAGTCGCTCCACCGGTCTAAGCTACGAGCCCAGCTATATTTTTTGGGCTATAATGCGTTTCTAATACTTAAAATTTAGAGATGCCGAGTTTGAGCAAGATTCATTAATAATAAGATGTTTAATTGTACTGCCATGAGGGAGTTATCAATATTAGCAAAATATCCATTCTTAAACGATTCTAAGAGTTATATCAAAGATAACGCACCCTCCGTTGAAGAGTTGTTAGACGACCCATTATATGAACGCGCCCGTGCAATTGGCGTAGAGCGACTTGATGAAGCATTTAAAAACAGGGATGTTGGAAATCGAAGTTTAGCAACTGAATCCGATTGCATCATGGAACTTCTTTCCTATCCAATCGCAAGAATGCTTGCTGTATGCATCGATGATACATATTTCAAAAGACGATATGCCTTGGGCGAAGCATCTCATGCACACAAGAATCTTATAAATGAGCCAACCTCTTTTCTTCTTAGCGTATCAAAAGAATTCGACTTGGATGTAAAACATCTGGAAGAAACAAATGAACTTAGCATGAATTTCACAGGTTATCTACATAATGCGCCAACCAGGTACAAAGAGTGGAAGATGATAAATCGAGAGATGAGGGGAGGATACATAAAAATATCTCACAAAGACCTTGCAAGACTTATTCAAGAAGCGCTAAGGGCACGTATAAATAATGAACTTGACAGTAGAAAATGCGACGAATCTGTATACAAAACATTTTCATCTGATATTAAAAGAATCCAGAATGTAGTTTCAATTCACCGAAAAAATATAGAAGCCGCTCCAGTTGGTAAGTTGAGCATTGAAAAGTTGCCACCTTGTATGAAAGGTATATTGGCAGCAATACAGTCTGGAGAAAACGTTCCACACATGGGTAGATTTGCTGTTGTAGCCTTTTTAAATTCACTCAAACTCAGTACAAATGACATACTTCGATTATTTAGTAGTGCTCCTGATTATGAGGAAGATAAGTCTCGCTATCAGGTAGAACACATTACTGGTAGCACTTCGTCAACATCTTATACGCCACCTGGATGTGACAAGATGCGTACCTATGGAATATGTCCGGTAGATAAAATAGACGATCTATGCAAAAAGACTCGCCATCCTATGAGTTACTATAGAGCTAAATGGAGAGAAAAAGAAGGAAACGAAAAATGAAACAATTCTTTACATTCGAAGGAATCGACGGTTCAGGTAAATCTACCGTATCAAAACTTGTTTACAAACAATTAAAATCCAAAGGATATGATGTTGTTTTAACCTATGAACCAACAGATACATGGATTGGAAAACGCGTTCAACAATGTATAGAGACTAACTCTGATCCTTTCATTACTGCATTCACTTTTATTGCGGATCGCATGGATCATGGAAAACAGATCCGAAAATGGCTAGATGGCGGCAAAATTGTTCTCTGCGATCGCTATTCTGAATCAACCTATGCGTACCAGGGTGCGCAGTTACAAGACACGATGAAGAATCCGATAAAATGGTTAAAAGAGCTTTCTGATGATCGCATTCCTACTCCAGATAGAACGTTTGTTTTTGTAATAGACCCTAAGGATTCTCTTGCTCGCATTCAAAAAAGGAGCAAATTGATTCCTTTCGAAAGGTTTTCTTTCCTGGAAAAAGTACATAAAAATTATATTGAGCTAGCAGTCGGAAAGCGCTTTAAGAAACTTGATGCGACAAAAAAAATTGACGAATTGGTAGAAATCTGTTGTCATGATATTATTGGAGTACAGATTAAATGAAAATGTACCATATGAAAGTTATAATACTATTAATATGTGTAATAATAATTTGCACTGTTGCGGTAGTTTTCTTATATTTGCCAAAATCAGGATCGCCTGAGATAACTTTATTGGAAACTGCAAGTAGTGTGTCAATTGATCCTAATGCCTATGTTCCAGAAATATTTTTTAGCACGGGGGATAAAGTATGGGTTTATATGGAATACCGAAATATTTCCCATAATGGTGCTAGCAATTTTACTATTTTTCTAAATGTCTCTCATATTGATGGAGAAATATTAGGTTCTGTTGAAGGTCACATTACCAAGAGCGAAAAGGCATGTTTTTATTATTTTAATACTAATGAGTCATGGCCCGCTGGCATATATATTGTTTCTTCAACTTTGAGGGATAATCTATCTGGAGAAACCGCCGTTAAATCTACAGATTTTAATTTGGTATAGTTATCTGGACTTTCATGCTTGTCATTTTGTCTTTTTTGTGATTTTTACACGATATCTTTAAATACAATCAGTAACAAAGTATAACACGTCACGATGTGACACTAAGTGAAAGGTGAGGAGAAAATGATGAATAAAAAAATATGGATGGCGCTTGTGAGCATAATATCTGTCACTCTTATGGTTGCAACATCTGCCGAGGCTGCAATTGAAGCCAGTTTATGTGTAGGAGATGTAAATGGAGAAGTACAAATAGAGTCCACCTCCGGCATCTATGCAGATTCCGGAAGAATTGGATTGGACGAAACAGCTGAAATAAAACCTGCGAAACCTGTTACCTTGGTAGATGGTACAGCGGAAATAGATATCAAACCAGATGTAAAACCTGATGAATCCGTTGTCCCGATAGATGGTGCAACAGATGCTGATAGCGACATTGATTTGCCTATTGAAACAGATGAAAATGGATCTTCCGAACCTGATAGTGGCCTTATATGGCTAGTAGTTGAGAGCGATGATGTTTCGAATGACGATTCGGAAACACCAGATAGCGATCCTAATGGATCTGGACCTGGGCTGACTACTTGTACGGAAACAACTATGCCCGGATCTCCTGGTTCATCCCCAATAGAAGTTGATGAAGTTTTTGTCGCATCTAGCAACGGTCTAGTTGATAAAGTTATATCTATCGATACGACTCTACCATTAAACATTCTTGGATATGCAAGAATAGATGTATTGAGCGGTAATGAGAATCTTAACGATGGACCATATTTCGAAGGATTAGACATTTTTGATCAACTCAGTCTTGCTGCTGCTTCAACATTAATGATGTTTCTAGTTAGATCCACACAACTTCTGGATGTCGTTTTCCCACTGGCTGACTCAATACTGATCGCTACAACAATTTGTGCCTGGATGCTAGAAAAAGTCCTATATATGATTGAAAATGGCTTTAGTTGGGTCTCAATTGACATAACCATCGCCGGATTTACAATAAGCAACCCAATAAGAACCGCACTTGAAAAACTAATTAACCCAATACTGGAAAAAATAGTTGACTTCCTTGTCCCAATTGCAAAAGATTCTGCATTAGACATCGTTGATTACTTCCAAAACTTAAAAACTTTATTTGAAAAAACCGATTTCAGAGAATTGATTGAACAACTATATGACAGTTCATCGTTGGCAATTTATGCAATATTGCAAGTACTACAAAACAAAGATACTACACAAATAAAAACATGGCTCGAGCAATTTGTAAGCCCATCGGTTGCCCAAACTCTCGTATCTTTACTTAACTCCTATGACGGCATATTTGTAAGTATACGCGACAACATCTTCGGTAAATTTGATACATTTGTAACATACGGGCGAGAAGCAACAGCTTTGAGAAATATACACGTGGAAATAAACCAGAATTGCCAAGTTGAAGAAGGACAGTATGCTGCAATTATCGAGGTAAAGGCTATCAGTGCAGGACAGGTATTTGACTCAAAGATAATCGGAATATTATACGACGGCAGTTGCAGTGATATTCCAAGCTTCGGTCAAAGCGCAGACGTAATCTTGGAAAACAACGTCATGGAAGACATGAACAGTCAAGCTCAGGGCTATAACCAAGGAGCCACTAATATCTAAGCAACGTATTTCAACACAAAAAATTATAGGTGGAGGCGAGGTAGCATCGAAACAATTCGATGCTCCTTCTATTTTTTTAAATGGCATTATTGACGCATTATTCGTACTTTTTTAAAATATATATTGATGGTTAGTGCTCCAGTTGGGGAGTACAGTCTTTTTTCCTCATTTTCTCGCGATAAAAGATTGCTAAATTATTTTGGTTTTTATTCGCTGCTTGACATCGGTAAGGATTTCCTTTGCTGTCGTTATCGCCATCGGGACGGTAACCTTGTGAAAACATGAGTGCCCGTAAGGTCTGAAGGATAGCATTGTAGGCAATAGAGAATGCCCAATCGGTATCTTGATGAAGCAGGGTTTTTGCAGTCTCAATATCTCGTTGTGCTAAAGCGAGTGCATCCTTGACCTTTTTTTCGTCAATGGGCAGTTTTTTGATGTATCCTTGCTGTTCAAGCTGGTCAAGCGTCATGGAAGGTCACCCTGGAGCATCACTCTGGGCTCTTTAAGAACGCTGGTTACGAAGGGATCTTTCTTTCGCTTTCGTAAGGCGAATTCTTCAGGGGTCAATAGGACGTAGTTGATGTCCCGGGAGAGTTGTTTTTCGAGATCGTGAAATGCCGCTATTAAGATTTTTTCGTTGATGGTTCCGATGATGAACACATCAATGTCACTGGAGAGTCGTGCATTGTTACGGGCAAAAGAACCATAGATAAACGCAGTCCGTATGGAGCCTAGTTCGTTGAGATGTTCTGAGAGGATTTTTGCCACACCCTCGGTTTTTAACACCATGGAGGCAAGCTCTTCGTAGAGAGGCATCTCTTTGTTGAGAATATACTGTTTCATGTTTCCTTTTCGTGAGCTTTTCAGTAGTCCTGTTTCTTCAAGGTTGATAAGTTCTCGGCGTACAGCATTCATATTTTCTTGTACAAGTCGCATGATTTCTCGGATATGGAGTTCTCGACCTGGATTAAGAATAAAGAGGGTTAGGAGTTTCACGCGAGTCTTGGAAGTGAAAAGCCGTTCAAGCATGAATACAAAATGTATTCAATTGTATAAAAATTTTAATCATGATAAATAATATCATGCTCCCGTCGGGAAGAGAGCTTGAATTTACTGGCAAATCCTGATGATTGATGACTGATGGTTGACGACTGACCTATGATTGATTATGCAATTAATAGTTTTTGCATGGGGAGGGGATTTGAACACCAAAGTAGTCATAAAAAATAACCTTTACCCCTCTTGAAAAAAAGTGAAAAACAGTGTAAAAACCTGACTTTTTTGATTTTGTTACGAATATTTATATACCACGCCATTATTTTAATTGATAGTAAGGGAGGAAAAAGTATGTTACGTAAGGGCTTGGCAGTTGGGATAATATTCGTATTCATCATCTCGTCAGCAATGCCACTAATAATGGGAATTGGTTCTGGAATTACTAAAGAAGACACATACCTGGAAAACCTTGCCTTTGTTCTTGCTAGTTCTAACAAATCTGTAGGCTTAGCATCTTCTAAACTATCATACTATAGGATACATCTGTTGAATGATTATCCAAACAATGTTATTGAACCTGAAAAAATACCTGTAAAACCTGCAGATTTGCCTGCGTTTTCATCACCTGTTGGTACCATAGATTCTCCGTGGCCGATGTGCTTTCATGACACTCACCACACAGGGAGAAGCCCATATAGCACTGCAGATAACCCTGGTACTGAGAAATGGCGGTTTGATACCGTTGAGGTGACTTGGGGTTCTCCAGTTATCGATGATGATGGCGTTATTTATATTGGGGCCAGTCACTTGTTTGCTATCTATCCAAATGGTACGTTGAAATGGGAGTATGATAAGTGGGTAGAGACTGCCTCCACTCCTGCTATTGATGAAAATGGTGTTCTTTATGTTGGTAGCATCTGGGCAATGCCTAATTATCTATATGCGATTTATACCAGTAATTGTACTTTGAAATGGAAATTTCCAACTGGTGATGATATATTTTCTTCACCTGCGATTGGCGATGATGGGAGTATTTATTTTGGAAGCGAAGATGATTATATCTACGCTCTTTATCCAAATGGCACCTTAAAGTGGAAATACCTCACAAGCATTGCTGTTTATTCTGAGCCTGCAATCGGTGATGATGGAACTGTTTATTGTGGTTCTCACGATGGCAATTTGTATGCTTTGTATCCAAATAACGGAACATTGAAATGGTTTTATCATACTGGCGATTGGGTAGGATATGGTCCCTCTATCGCTGACGATGGTACAATTTATTTTGGTTCTTGGGATGGTTATCTCTATGCAGTTTATCCAAATGGTACCTTGAAGTGGAAAACAGGTGGGTATCTCGCTGGAACTATACCGGCTATAGAGTCAGATGGCACTATCTATGTTGGTAATCGTTATCTAGCAGCCATTTATCCAAATAATGGCAGTGTGAAATGGTTGTTCGATCCTGGTCCTGAGAGAACTATCCGGGGAGCGGGTCCATGTATTTCTGCTGATGGCACTATTTATTTTGGCACCAATATCGGTGAATACGATGGTGGTGAGCTAATTGCAGTTAACCCAGATGGTACCGAGCGATGGCGGATAATGCTTGCTACTGATTGGATTTGGTCTGCACCAGCCATTGGAGCAGATGGAACAGTTTATGTTGGTTCATGTAATGATGGGTATCATCCAGGATCTTGGGGTTATCTCCACGCGATTGGCCCTTTAGATACAAATGCACCATCTGTACCAGATATAACTGGGCCAACGAGCGGAAAAGCTGGAGTAGAGTATGAATACACTTTTACTTCAACTTCACCTATCGGTAATGACGTGTATTATTATATTGACTGGGGCGATAACACAATAAATGATTGGTTTGGTCCGTATGCATCCGGTGAAACGGTAACAGTAAGTCACACCTGGAGTAGCCAAGGCATCTATACGATTAGCGCCAGAGCAAAAGACACTGACAATCTTTGGGGACCATGGGGAACACTGTCTGTTACAATGCCATTAGATTTGCAACTCCGCCAGAGAAGCAGTCAACAAATTAATCAGCATTCTTCAAACCAGTTAATTCTCAAAACGTTGCAACGACTGTTACCAAATATGAGATAATTACCAACACATCTTCTCTTTTTTCCTTTTGCAAAATTACTTGTTTTTCCTCTGTAAAATAACCATGTTAAATAATATCATGCTCCCGTCGGGAAGAGAGCTTGAATTTACTGGCAAATCCTGATGATTGACGGTTGACGACTGACCCAACATTGATTATGCAATTAATAATTTTTTTGCAGGGAAAGAATTTGAACTCCTAGAGTTAAAATTATACTATAGTGGGATTGAAATGAAAAACAGTGTAAAAACCTGACTTTTTGATTTTGTTACGAATATTTATATACCACGCCCTTATTTTAATTGATAACAAGGGAGGAAAAAGTATGTTAAGTAAGGGCTTGGCAGTTGGGATTATTGTTTTGTTCATCGCCTCAGCGGTTATTCCAATGACATTTGGATATAATATTAGAAATACTCATAATACATCTGTAGCTGAGAGATACAGTTTTGATAGATACCTCTACCCAGAATATTATAACTACTATAATGCCTCTGAGATATCTAACCATATAACAACCAATACGGTTGAGGAATCCACTCATTATAATGATATCGAATCAGTAAGAGTAAGTAATCTGTTACAGCCACCTCAACCATTAGATGGCCCGATGAATTCCCCCTGGCCAATGCAATGTCACGATACACATCATACGGGAAGAAGCTTCTATAGTACTGCTAATAATCCTGGAGTTGAAAAATGGCGATTTGAATGTGACTGGGTGGAGGGCACTCCTATTGTAGATAGCAATGGAACCATTTCTTTTGGATCTTGTGACCGTTATATTTATGCTCTTTATCTAGATGGTACATTAAAATGGAAATACAAAACAGGCGGTCTGATTTCGGGCTCTTCTCCAGCTATTGATGATAATGGAACTATCTACGTTGGCTCATGGGATGGTTATTTGTATGCTATTAATTCAAATGGCATATTGAGATGGAAGTTTAGCTCTGGTGATATTATCCCTTCATCCCCCGTAATAG
>JBFYMG010000046.1:0-3599 GCA_041305025.1 Thermoplasmatales archaeon | reverse complement strand
CACCATCACCAAAAGAAAGACTAAAAACAATAAAACATCTGTCTGAAGCAGGCATAAAGACAGGAATAGCAATAATACCTGTATTGCCATATATTGCTGAAAATGAACTAGAAAAAATAATAACATCTGCAAAAAAATATGACGCAAATTACGTTTCATATAAGCATCTCGAGCTAAAAGGCGACCAAAAAAATATTTTCATGAAAATTCTAGAAAAATCCTATCCATCCTTAGTTGAAAAATATGAAGAACTATACAAAGATAGCTATATGCCAGATGATACTTACATTTCAAATATAAACAATAATCTAGAAAAACTATGTGCGAGATATAAATTAAAAAATAGAATTTAAGACGTAAAAACAAACATATGAATTATGTATTTTTAGATCCTTATTCTTAAGTATTATTTCTTCTTTTTCTACCTAATGCAATCGCGACTATCGCTAGTATAACTATCAATATTAGTGCTATTAACCAAATATACTGTTGCCAGAGTGATGTTGGTTCTCTTGCATTTGGGTATGTGGTTGCGCCAAATGGCATATGACCATTAACATCGAGGTTTACGTCGTATCTTAATGGTTGTACATCATCTAATTCCCAATGGTTTTTAGCTTCGGGGTCCCATTTTGTGCTTGGCACCCAGATTCTCAGATTTGGATCAGTAAATAGACATATATTCTCTGCGTTATCCCACCACCAAGTTCTTTCTTCGTTTTCCTCAAACACATATTTAATGCCGATTTCTGTTATTCCTTCAGAGTATGTTTCTCCAATTGTTTTACCAAGTGCAAATTCTCTGGGAGTCTTTTCGAAACTATACCCTGCCCAATATGATGTTGGCCATGGGTCAAGCTCTTGACTTACTGAACCATGCCTCATCAATGCGATTTGGAGATAAGTACAAGCTATTAAACATGAACCCGCATGAAAATCCATCGAATGGAGGTTTTCCAATTTTTCATCTATTTCTTTTGCTGGGTGTGAATACTGGAATTTAGCAAGATGTGCTGTCAAACCATATGGACCAACTAATCCATCAAAATAGTTTTCTCTATTTCCTAAGAATTTGAATAAAGGTATGTTAGTTGGTAATATATCAAGTCCTGTCTTCAATATTCCACCGTTGAGTGGTCCATCTTTGTTTGCTAGTCCTAAAAATCCTAAAAACATTCCTATTTCAGCATTTAAAGAGGCGCTGTCAGGTTCCTCTGTGCTGCCCCATAACATATCATAGCCTCTCCATGGATTTGGCTCGTAAGGATTTGAGCCAGTTGGTATGCCCAAAAGATTTCCGAGAAGCTGAGCCATTTTTGGTGGTATCCCAACACTTTGCAAAGTTTTTGACATTGGTTGCCACCATGCAACTATTCCACCATCGGCAGAGTTTCCATGTAGCACCATATACCAGGTAATCACGCCCTTATTCAGGTTATCAATTGTTATATCGTAGTCCATGGAAAAAGCGTTACTATAACCTGCTTTTGATGCATAAAATGGAGCTATATCAGAAACCGATAGATCAGGTAGGAAACATCCTGCTAATCCCTCATATTTCTCACGAACTCCTTGATCTATTTCATTTGATGAAATATCTAAACCTGGCGTGTAACCATTTCTTGTTTGGTAAGGTACGCCCCAATATTTGCTTCCTCTCTCGTTAAATCTATATTCATAACAACCGTATGTATGTAAAACAGGATAGGTATACTCTTCTGGACCTGATTCTCTTAATATTTTTAGGTTACTTAAACCAGGTGTTGATTTTCCAAGGCGGGCGAGAATTGTTCTGAATGGATGTAATAATGTTGATTGAACACGTTCACTGATACTACCGTTTATAAGTGTGACTTTGCCTTGTAATGCTGGGTTCTGGAATATAAGCCCAGGATAGAATATGCACCTTGTTATTTGATTTGATGCATCAACAGGCGTTCCAATAATTGCACCTGGGTTTGCCAAACCAGCAAAACATCTTGTCCATGTTGGACCAAGATCATATTTATCTGCAACAGTTAAAATTGTTTCTATAGCTCCAGGTTTATCAAAGCCGTACTCTCTTAGAAATTTGTACACTTTGCTACCAGTTAGAAACATACATCCAACTGATGGAAGAGTATAACCATTTGAATGTTTTTTCCAGAAGTCTGCATGCCATGTTGCTGCACCTGATAACTCGGGGTGGTTATCAATTAAAATTAGAGGTGACCCATGATGAGCGGCTGCATAGGCAGCTGGTCCAAATAGGTATGCGCCTTTGAATTCACCAGCTGGTCCCGCTCCTGCTGGTGTTTCATTGTAATACCAATACGTCCATGGGTCTATCGTTGAAAATATTACATCGTTTTTACCTGTTTTTGTCATTATCTCATTATAAATATCTGCATATTCTGTGTAATCTTTGACTATCTTTGAATTAGTTGATAATTGCTTTTTTGCATCTTCTTTTAGACATTTGCCTAAGTCAACTAAATATATGTTTTTTACACCAAGCTTATTCAAGGTCTCGATAGTGGTTTTTGGTGTTTCATCAGGTTTTACATATAATAATGGTGAGTTTATCAAAGATCCCAATATCGCTCCCTCACAAGCTGAGGCAATCATGTCAGCCTCTTCTCGGGTAATGTTCTGTTGCCAACTGTAATCAACTTTAAAATTCAAAGGTGTGGTTATATCGTTAAGTGCATATACTACTACTTTGTAGTGTTCACCTTCAAGACATTCTCCTAGTTGATGGAAATTTATCTCCTGAAAATCAGTTTCTTCTTTTAATGCAGAGTCGATTTCTTCTCCACTCGGGCCAATGATTGTTAGACCTAATTTTATGTTTTTGTTATCCCAGGTAAGCTTAAATTTTGCATCTCTGCATCCAACTGGTGGGGTCTCAGGTATTTCTATTTCTGTCCCTGGATATTTTTCTATATCTACATATAATTCTTTTACACCAGAAATAAGGTTTTTCATAGCATCTTTAAAAGTGCCATATCTAGTTATTTTTCCTTTGCCAAGTGGTCCATAGTGTATGTTGTCCTCAAACCCTTTTGTAGGCATATTGGTTACTCCTACTCGCCATTCACCAGGTTTATAGACATATGTGAAACATTCTTCATGTGGACCGTTTGTTATTGCCATCTCGGAAGCTGCACTTGTTTGCAACCAATCGTTTTCGTATTTACAGAACAACTGTAAATCAGGATCAACTGAAGGTAGAGTAACACCATCTGCTCCACCAAAACCAGGTAAAAGGTTTAGAAGTTTAGATCTAATTACAAAAGAAGCATACCAAAGATCTGCTCTGATATATTTGTACTCATCTTCCACTGTGAAATATTCGTATTCGGATGCGATTCCAAAAGGCCTTTTCAATGTTAGCTGCTCGTTCTCCACTTCACCTGATATCTTACCAGATATACTTTTTGTAATTTCAGTGTTTTCTGGTTTGTTATAACTTTCTTCTATAACTGCAACTACTGCATTATCTGAATACGACCATTCGCTAAGAGCTATATCACTTGCGAGTTTATACGGATCATTACTTTTTATTTCCGTGCGTTCCCTTGATATCCAACTCGAATCCAAATCTTTTTTATTTACAT
>JBFYMG010000045.1:0-5951 GCA_041305025.1 Thermoplasmatales archaeon | reverse complement strand
GACAGCGGATATCCCGCGCTATGATCCGGTGGCGCTTGCTGAGGTCCAGGCCACGGTAAAAGCAGGTGATCTGGGTTACTGTGAGTTTATACCACAAGATGAATGACCTGAAAAGTGATATTCAGTTTCTTTTCACTATTTTTTAATATATCTGAGGCTCTATCTTCTTCAAATTTGAAGTTGAACTAAATGGTAAGTTGGCTCAGTGCTTATAGTATGTCACCGGTCTTAACCGGTGGTTCTGAAGTATGTATACGTCTCATTTTTGCTGGTCAATATGGTCTCAAGGATCGATCATTTACCATTGCCAGATCTTGCAAGTACCAATTCTTCGTTTATTAGCCTTTGATCCCTGCTTGAGCTTATCTTTTCAGTTACTTGATTTAAAGTCAGAAAACGAAAAATTAAAGCCGGGGATAAATACAACTATATTAAATAATTCTCGGCATGTTGGGGAGTGGTATTTTAAGTGTAAAAGTACTACCCACATCCACTTTACTTTCTACACAGATTTCCCCGCCATGCATTTCTACATATTTTTTAACAAGTGTAAGTCCTAACCCAGTGCCCCCATATTTTCGGTGAGATGATGAGTCAGCTTGTACGAATGGATCAAATATCCTTTGGAAATCCTTGCTGGAAATACCAATGCCAGTATCTGAAACTGATATCTGAAGTTTGCAGTCAACAATTTCTGAATTTATACACACTTTACCTTTTTCAGGAGTAAATTTCACTGAGTTGCTAAGAAGATTAGACATGATCTCTTTGATCTTTATCCTGTCAGCATATATTACAATATTTTCGGGTTCAACATTGAATTTGAGATCAATGAATTTCCTTTTTGAGAGCGGTTCAATTAACATTATAGTTTCATTGATCACTTCAGCTAGGTCCATTATTTCCGGTTCGTATTCCATCTTGCCAGCTTCTATCTTTGAAATATCAAGTACATCGTTGATCAGTTCCAGCAGGTGTTTTCCGCCTTCCAGGATGTTAGATGTATATCTGAGCTGTTTTTCGTTCAAATCACCACATGTTTTATTTTCCAGTATTTGAGAAAAGCCAATAACTGCATTGAGTGGTGTACGCAGTTCGTGGCTCATGTTCGCAAGAAACTCCGATTTTGTCCTGTTTGCTTCTTCAGCCGCAATTTTACTCTCGAACAAAGAACGTTCTGCTTCCAGACGAATTGATTCCAGTTCTATATTATACAGAGCAAAAGAAATATCTTCTACAACTTCTTCAAACAAACCCGTTGCTTCCTCGTCTCTTGCAAACTCTGCAGGAACAGAAGTTGAAATTATACCGTATATTTTCCCTTTGTGTTCAAGCTTCGATACAAGGGCAACTGATTCTTTGTATTCATTTGCTATGGGGCAATCCATACATTCGATAGAATTATTTTTGATAACTAAAAAGCGTTTCTCATTTAAAGCCCTGTGAACGCAATAAGGTTTTTCATGATTTTCGAGTTGTGAGGACAAAAGGGTAAAAACATCTCCTATCCCACTGCATTTAATTATAGTAGCTCTTTTGTTCTGGTCCAAGAGGCATATCCATGCACTATAATATCCATGATTTTCAGTAAGATTGTCACAGATTCCCTGTATCAATTTATTTTTATCTTTTTCCTTTACGATAAGCTGATTGACATTGCGTATTGAACTAAGTATTGATGTGAGGTATTCTATTCTTTTTTCATTGTTCTTGCGCTCAGTAATATCATTGATGATGCATATTGTTCTTTCATATCTTCCGTTGACTTTATTCATTCCCGATGAATTCATAAGTACATCAATGGGTTTACCATCTTTTTTCATCATCTTGTATTCTTTGTTATAAGAAAAGCCAGTTTTAAGTATTTCCTTAAGAGATGCTGAAACCTCCTCTTTATGGTCAGGATGGATTATTTTCGCCATCTTCTGACCTATTATCTCTTCTATTTCAAAACCAAGGAAATTTTTGGTCTGCGTGTTACAATCTACAATAGTTCCCTTCTCATCAACAGATATGATCAGGTTCGCTGCGGTTTCGAATATTGATCTGTATCTTTCTTCGCTTTCTCTTAAAGCATCCTCTGCCAGCTTGCTTTCAGTTATGTCTTTAAATACGCAATAAGTCTGCTTGAAACTGCCATCGGCATGATAACCTATATATCCTTCAAATGAAACGTATAGGTAATGTCCTTTTTTGTGCTTCATTTTGAACTGGACGTCATGAACATAACCTCTTCTCTTAAATTCCGGAAAATTTTTCTCAAAATGCGGTTTCAAATCAGGATGAAGGAATTCTGCAAAACGTTTACCAATAACTTCTTCCCTTTCATAGCCCAGTGTCCTCAACCACATAGGATTTACATCGATGAGACGTCCGTTCTCATCAAGAGACTGGTAGGACAAAGGAGCGTTATCATAAAGTGATTTGAACTTTTCTTCTCTTTCAACTAATTCTTCTTCAATTGCTCTTTTTTTAGTTATGTCTTCTCCAATGCTGGTTACACCTGTAATTCTTCCATTTATATCCTTAAACGCTGTATTATGCCATGCAATAAGTTTTCTTTCCCCATTTTTTGAAATGATCTTATTTTCATGATACTTGAGTATCTCTCCTTTTTCAATTGTGCTGGAAAAAATACTCGTGATCTCTGGAACTATTTCAGAGGGAAGGAACGTCTCAAACCAGTTCTTGTGCAGGATCTCATCTCTTTTCCAGCCAGTGAGGTCAAGAAAGTAATCATTGCAGAAAACCAAATTGCCAGTCTGATCTAGCATAATGCCTATTAGCTGCAAATTTTTCAGAACAGCACTGAACCGTTTTTCAGAATTCCGGTATTTGATATCTGTTGCTTTCTGATCAGTTATATTTATATGCTGCAAAAGAACACATGTGGGATATGTTTTTGAAAGTGGTGTTACTTTTATCAAAAACCAGTATTTCTTATCAGGGCTGTAGTATGGGCATTCAATAGTAAAATTATCCAGAGTGCCGCTAATTACGTTTTTTATCCCTTTTACCAGGTCAGAAGTTTCTCTTGGATCATAGGTGGTCGATTCATTGCATACTTTCAGATAATTAGTTTCTTCCCTGCATTCTATTGGATCTATAACATTCTTTCTGGTAAACTGTTGCCAACTTTTGTTTGTATAATAAATGGTTCCAGTAGTAGATAATATTGCAATGTTGTCTTCAAACAGGTCAAGTATCTCGCCTATTCTAGATATTTCTTTAACAGAGGATCTCTCAAAATATTCTACCAATCAAACCACCCAAATTAAATGAGTTTGGCAATGGCATATTAAATTAACGATTACTGGGTTTTTGGGCTACTATTTTAGATTTAATTCTCATACTTTTTGGAAATAGACTACCTTTAAATTCAATCGAACCCAGAAATAAAGATGATAAGTACTTTTTGTTATGCAGGTGATCTATTCTGTAAACAAGAGATCATGTCCTAAAAAAAGTAAAGAATAAAAGCAAAGGTTGCCGGTATTTTTATGTGCTGGATAACAAGTTTATTGATTCCAGTTATCATAGTTTATTGTTAGTTTGTATTGACAACCACCTTCATGAAATTCACACCGCCCACTCCGCTGTCAGTACCAAGCAGTTGAGTTCCTGCACTTGACTTCTTGTAATGTTCTGTAGTGTAATCCCATTTCAGATTGACATGGGCAAGCAATTGCTGACCACTTGAAGTAGGTGGATCGATCGTGAATTCTATTTTGTCATAGCTCATTCTATCTTTATTCACATAATCAGGGCCATAGTATGATATAAGGTATCTGGGATTGCTTACTGTGGTTTCCCAGTACTCGTTACCAGATTCCCATTTCCATGTCTCTGAGGCGAATTTAGCTTCAGGGGTCAGGGATATCCTTGATGTTTTCTTATCTGCATAGCTTACAAAACCATTGATCTCAAGATTGTCTGCAGAATAGCCGGAAACTGTTCTTGCAGTGGAGAGTTTGTTATTGAACCCTGTCATACTGCCCTCTATCCGGATGTCGACCTTTCCTCCTCCTTCAAGCTGGAAAGTACTTTCAAAATCCACTGGTATGTTCTCTTCCTTTGGACTTCCTTCTATCTCCAGTTCGATCTCCTGGTCTGATGATGAACCTCCAGTGATCACCAGGACGTAAAGGATATCCTTTTCCTTCAGAGTAGCCTGTGATCTCCTGCCGTTCTCGGACAAAGATCCTATCAAAGTCGCCTTTGTTCTGTCACCATCAGGTGCATTGTACAGGGAAACAATGTTATATTCGTTCATTCCGCTCACGGGTGTGACAGACACTCCTCTGGTATTGGATCCCGGATGAACTTCTGCGGTGATGGCTACTAGTTTTGCAGTGTATCCGCTGTTTAGCTTCACCTTGACCTTTTTGGTGGTATCGCTTGTGGAAATGTCTTCCTTATAAGCTGCAACGTCTTCAGAGAGCCCTTTTTCGAGCTTTATAGGGCTATTCTGGTCAAACAGGAAGAAACCTGCAAATCCGGCATATTTGTCTTTCAGGCTGGAGCGATGATCCTCTTTGATGTAGGTATCAATGGATGAATCAACTTCTGTGAGTATCGAATCATTTACAACGGCGTTCCACATTCCCTTGAAAGGGACTTTGCTGTTAACCATATAGTCTATTAAATGGGAGGTGGAATATTCGTGGTTTGCATCTGTTGTGGTGATAGTCGTTTCGAGATATCTGGGTTTTATATCCTTGCCCATTTCTCCTGTCTTCAGTGCTATCTCATCTGCGGCATAATCCGCAGTAGCTTCTATCCACCATCTGCGCATGTCCATGCCTCTGCTATAGAATACCTGATTCTGGAACAGGTGGAAGAGTTCATGGGAGATCTCATGTTTTGTGGCAACATCACTGTAGCTTACCGTGCTTATGATTATGTTTCCGGTAAGTGGGTTATAATAAGATTCATCGCTTTTTACGATGTAGACGGATATCTTATTCTTCGGGGCTTTAAAACTTGCATTTACATAAGCATCATACGATTCTTCCAACAGCGACCTTATCTTTGTGGTATAGCCGTATATTTCCCTCTCTCCAAGACCATTAGCATCCAGGTTATCATCGAACTTGATAGTGAAGTGTGGGGATGTGGAGATTACATAGCCGTCTGAAAGTCCGAACAATGTCCATGTAGAGAAGTGTGTGGTCTTTACTTCTATCTTGTTGTCCACAATATCAAATGGAGCTTCTACCCATACCTCATCTTCATTGTTATAGCTTGCAACAGTAAAGTAATCAGAAGATCCTATTCCCTCAGGTATAATTGAAGGGTCAAACTCAAAATTCAGTGTGACTTCCTTTTCGAAATCCTCATCAATTCCCATTTCGATCTCGTAGGATTTAAGAGGTTTAAGTGCATTCAGCTCTACATTCGGTATTTTTTCTACCCTTGATATCATCAGTTCCCCTTCTGATGAAATAGTACCTGCTGGTATCTGCACAGTGATATTTTCCACCGATACGATGTTGTCTTCAGAAGGGCTGATTCTCTGGGATATCAGTTCCTCTTTGTCTGTACAGCCTGATGACATGATCAGAACTAATAGTATTAGATATAACACGCTTATGCTTTTAATAAAAACCACCCAAAAGCAGATTGGTAAAATGTAATGGTGTCTATGCCTATTTATATTTATTTATAAATTATTATATTCAATATGTATATTGCCCTGTAAAAACAATTTGGTGAACTGAATACAATTACAAGCCTTTGTATTTTATTTCAGTGATCAAAGATTTCAAAAGTGGTGTGCAGTTTGCTGTTCTGCATGAATTTTAAAATGAGCATTATGGGCCCGGGGAGGTTCGAACTCCCGACCTCCGCCGTGTGAAGGCGACGTCATGACCAGCTAGACCACAGGCCCTTGAGCAGCATAGAATTGTATTTCTCCTCTATAAGCCTATCGCTGGAGCCTTTAATTACTT
>JBFYMG010000044.1:0-30270 GCA_041305025.1 Thermoplasmatales archaeon | reverse complement strand
CCTCCTTGATTATGGTTTGCATCCACCAACAATTTACTTCCCACTTATTGTAAAAGAAGCATTGATGATAGAGCCGACAGAATCAGAACCAAAAAACGAACTAGACAAATACATAGATGCTTTGATCAAAATCGCTGATGAAAACCCAGATGTTGTAAAAAACGCACCGAACAATACATCAGTAAGACGTATTGATGATGTTGGTGCAACGAAAAACCCGGTTCTTAATTGGAAAATGATCTAAGGCTGCTCTGCAGTTTTTTCGTAAAGAGATAATAGAATACCGACTATTCCAGATATAACAAAAACACTTGTTACGGAATAAATACCAATATCATACCACACGCCGTATCTTATGCCCCAATAAATGTAAAGGCCAACACCAGCTATTAGAGTTAACAATGAGATCAATGTAAATACATTAAATTTTTTGATGTTTATTTTCATCATGTTTTCTTTCACCTTCTAACTCGTATTTTGGATATGGGAGCACTGGGATTTGAACCCAGATCGGCGGGTCTCTTCTAAGGTCATCGCTCCAGTTAATCATCATATATCAGATGACCCTCTTTTAATCATTCCATAACTGGAGCCCGCAATGATGCCGGGTTACACCATGCTCCCATTATAACTTACTTCTTTCTGGCTCTCTTTTCACGTCTCATACGTTTTTTTCGCCATTTCCATCGCATTTTTCTTCTCTTTTTCCATACCCGAGAACTACGTTTCATCTTGGATTTCCTCTGATTTTATAGCTTGCCCTAAACAGCTACTTATATTTAATAATTTAGGAAATTGTGACCTCGTAAAAGAAATAAAGATTTTATGTACAAAACCAGAATATTTCCTGCCGGTTGTTTAAATAACAGAATTTGGGAGAAAGATAATTAAATATATTTTCCATATGTATTTCCAAAATGACCAGATACACAAATTCTTATGTTCTTGGGGAAATATTGCGATCCCTGTATCATGTTGCTGGCAGAAGAACCTCTAGGGGTTTTGCCGCTAAAGTTATCGGCTCGATCATAAAGACTCTTGAACAGAGATATGAATTTCTAGCATATGTCAGAATTAATGATCAAGGCGAGTTAATCGAGGATGAAGCTATTGCTATTTCGCCTGAAATTGATTACGTTAAACCTGATTTAGTTGGAAAGGCAATCGAAGCCATCATAAGAGTAGTATATATGGACATTATTGGAAAATCCGGTTTGTTTTTTATTGCAGAAATAAAAAGACGTGCCGGTGAAGGGCTTATTTCAGAACTTCATACTACTTTCGGCGTAGATCTTGCAACACTTCAGGTTGAACAACATTATCTTTACAGAAGTCGTGAAAGACAACAAGCCAAGTACCGCAAAGATAGAAGTACAGATGTAAGTTTGTTAGGTTATACTTGGAAAAACGTTGCCTCTTGGGAATTCGATCCAATTCATAAGGCATGCGTCCTTTACAATAATGAAGGAGAGGTACTTGATAATTTACATTTAGATTCAATTATCGAAAACTACGTCAAAACATTAGCCGAAGATCTTGAAGAGATTCCTGAAGAGCTCGAAGGAAAGATAGATGTTAATGAAAAAGAGCTTGAACTGCTGCAGATGTTGCGCTCAAGAGATATGGATGCAGAGACTGCCGTTGCGTTGCTTCACATAACTAAAGGTGAGTTTGATAAAATAGTAAGAAGACTACTGGAGTATGAATTACTTCAGCATACCTCCTACAACGTAATAGAACTGACTGAGATTGGTATAACCTATTTAACTAAAAGAGATGAAGCGGAAAAAGCAAAAAATAACCCGACTCCCAAAGAAATAAATCAATCTGTTTAATCTTCGGTTTTTTCTGTTTTTTTATCCATCCAAACGTACTTGCATCTTGTGCAATACCATCCCATTGAAACCCAGTACTGTTTGCCATACTTGGGGTTAACATGTCTGTAAAGTCTTGCCAAGCCAAGAGTGCACTTTGGACATTTTTCTTTAAATGAATCATTGTAAGGTTCGTTGCCAGTCTTGTATATGAGCGTATCTGAAGCTACTGTATATGTATAGCCACATTTTGTGCAGTACCAAGCTGTAGGAATCCATCTTCTTTTTCCGCCTATGCTTTTGTTTTGATAAAGTTTAACAGCCTTTGAGCTGCATTGAGGACACTTCTTCCTTATAGTTATCACCACACCCGCGTGCTTTTCAATACATTTTTACTTATCTAGATTTACCACCATCTTATGAATATATGGCAGTTTTATATGGACTTGACTTCCTTCTCCAAGCCTGCTTTCTGCCCATATCTCTCCGCCATGCTTTCTGACAATTTCTTTGCATATATATAGCCCTAGTCCAGTTCCCTCATTTTTACGATCGTCTCCAGTATATGCCTGATAAAACTTATTAAATATCTTTTTTAATTCATCTTTAGAAATACCAATGCCTGTATCCTTAACGGTGATAAGGATGTGATCTTCTCTTTTTTCAGCTTCGACGCTTATATAACCATTGTCAGTAAATTTAATAGCATTCACTAGCAAATTTTTTAAAACCTGAGATAAACGGTTTTTATCTCCCATTGCATCTGGTAAGTCTCTAGGTATATTCGTAATATATTTCAGATCTTTACCTTCAATAACTGGCCTCATGTCTTCTGCAATTTCATCTAGAATTTCTACAGTACTAACTTTTTCCATTTCAAATCTCATGGTGTCCGTATCAAGTCTTGAAACATCTAGTATGTCGGTAACAAGTTTCAGCAATCTTTCTGCATTTCTCAAACTTATCTTTGCCCAACCCTTGATTTTGTCACTGGTGTCTTTATCTGAAATAATTAAATCTAGATAACCTTTTATTGGAGTAACCGGAGATTTTAACTCATGGGCAGCAATGTTCATAAATTCAGTTTTTAACCTTTCCGACTTCTTCAGCTCATCTTCTATTTTTCTGCGCTCTGTAATATCTCGAATTGTACAAACCATGCCAGCAAATTCATTATTTCTCTTTAATGGGGCTATATTAACTTCCAAAGGTACAATATTACCATCTAAATGAACTAATTCAAGCTCTACATTCTCGACTTTTTCGCCCTTCGCTCTCGCATCAATAACTACCTGCTGGAAGAAATATGTCGAATCTTCTGATAGATAATTCCTGAAAAGTGTCGCCAGAATCTGACTCTTCCTCCTGCCACACATCTTCTCAAAAGACGGATTGACATAGGTCAATTGACCTAGGGGGTCAATTGTTATAACTCCATCTGCAGACGTTTCGGCAAGAACTCTATATCTTTCTTCAAGTTTAACAAGCTCGTCCCATGCCCTTTGGCGTTGCGTGACATCTCTACCCCTGAGAAGAATGCCTTTGATCTCTTCTTTTTCCTTTATGCAGTCATTTGAAAACAAAAACCTATGATTTGTGTCATTCTTTGTTATCAAGTCACATTCATAATCATTGATCTTTTCATCATGGGCAACTTTCTCAATAGCATTCATATGTTTCTTCATATCTTCTTCGGAAAATAGTTCTTTAATCTCAAATAGGGATTTTCCAACTATTTTTTCTTTGTCTAGGCCACCTACTTTTGTAGCTGTGTTATTTATGTCTATGATGGTGCCGTTTGGATCAAGATACAATAGGAAGTCGCTTGTCGCATCAAAAATATTCCTGAATTTTTTTTCGGATTCAACGAGTTCTCCTTCTGCTTTTTTTCTTTGATGTCTTTCCCTGAGATCTCTAAATATAACAAGATCACCAACTATTTTTTTGTCTTCGTACAATGGACTTGCGTTTATCTCTGCGTAAATGACTTCTCCGTTTTTTGCAACTACTTCAACTTCATATGGTGGAACAGTGTCTCCTTTCATTCTTTTAGCAAAATTATTTAACGTTTTTCTGAGGCTTTCTTTAGTTAAAATTTCTACATCATCAAACTTCTTTCCAATCAAATCCTCTTTACTAAATCCAAGTAATTCTGTGACCTGCTGATTCATATCCGAAAAATAACCTTTTTTATCAACAATTACAATGGGATCTATTGCTGTCTCAAACAAATTCCTATATTTTTTCTCAGATTTTCTTATTTCATCATCTGCTCTTTTAATTTCAGTGACATCTCTAGAGATGCCCATTGTCCCTATTATCTCTTTATCTTTGTTGTACCTTGGTATTTTGGTAACAGAAACCCAATGCTCTACAGCATCTACATCTATGATTTTCTCTATCTTGTTGACAATTGGTTTACCCGTCTCCATCACTTTACTATCATCTTCATGGATATCCATTGCTATATCTTCAGACAAAAAGTCAAAATCTGTTTTTCCTACCATGTCTTCAGAATGAACATTTGAATGCTCTGCTTTGGCTTTGTTCACTTTTATAAACTTGCTATTCTTGTCCTTAAAATAAATAGAATCCGGAATATTGTCTAAAAGTGACTGCAATAAATCACGTTCGTATTCTAGTTCTCTTTCCATCTTCTTACGAGCAGTGATATCTTTTATGACACCGATGGAACCAACAATCTTGCCCTCATGATTTTTTAAAACGCTGAGCGAAAGGTCCACATCGATTAATTCACTGTTCTTATTGAGAATTTTTGTTTCCATGTGGTGTTGCATGCCTTTCTGTCTTACATTTTCAGATCTGATTTTTTTCCATTCTTCTATTGGATAAAGCAAACTAATCGGTTTCAAATACAAATCGTCCTTACTCATGCCTAAAAGATTCTCTGCGTATCTATTCCAGGAAACAATCCTCTCGTTTTCATCGGTGAGCGTTATTGCGACAGCCGAATTTTCAAAGATTGTCCTATATTTGAGTTCAGATTCTATCAATTTTCTCTCGGTTTTCTTTAGCTCTGAGATGTCTTTGATGATACCAACGGAACCTACTATTTTGCCTTCGGATCCCCGCAGGGTGCAAAGTGATATTTCCACATCAAATATGCCCTGATTCTTTCGAATCATCTTGGTTTCCATGCGATATTTAATTCCTTTTCGTCTAACATTTTCTAGGCGAATTCTCTGCCATTCATCTGGCGGGTAAAGTGATTCAACAGATGTCATGAATAGCTCTTTTTCGTTCATGTTTAGAAGTTCTTCTGCATACTTGTTCCATGAAATAATACGTTCTTTTTCATCTGCAAGAGTTATGGCAATAGCATAGTTATCAAAAATAGTCCAATATTTTTCTTCAAGACTTCCCAGTTCAAAATTCTTTTCCAATCTTTTTCCGTTAGTTCCATTGTAAACCGTCTTATCGGGCAATTCATGTGGCGCTTCCTCGCTCACTTGTATTGCTGCAAAAAAGCCCGACGGTTGACTAAAAACCTTTCCGAGTTTTTCTTCTTCCTTCAAATCTTTTACAATCTCGGGCTCATTTTTCATCTATAACGCCTCAAAAAATCTATATCAAAACATTTATCGCGCCAAGAAGTGGAGAGCGCATATCTTCTAAATTTATTATTTGATAAACTAGTTACTATTCCGCATCCCATTTTGCATCCCGTTATTAGCTAGTAATAAATTAATTATTACTAAAAATGAAATACGTTTTTACTATATTAAGTCTATTCCAAATTCATTAAAAATCTATGTTAGTTAATTAAGCGGGCGTGGTGGGATTTGAACCCACGATGAATGGCTTAGAAGGCCACTGCCATATCCGAGCTTGGCCACACACCCAGCTTTCAACTACAATTTATAAGACACCGTATTCAATAAAAATAGATAAAAGTAATGGATGCGTAAGATTTTCTATTCGTAAGGCGCAGCATCTTCAAGTAAATCCACGTGTGTGAGGATCATGCGTCTGCAGCAGTATCTGTCTACGCCAATGTTATCTAAGATGCTCTTGGGTGTTTCTTTTGGTTTTTCGCCTTTATCTATGGATTTTTTGTACTCTCCATAGCGCTTCTTGTATTCCTCATAGGCCTCGCCGATGACCTTTCCGCATGTAAAACATCTTACGGGAATTATCATTACATCACCTATATGATTTCTGTCTTTTCTTTCTTGCTCCTCTACCGAGTGGCTTTTTAGGTTCTTTTCTTCTAGGGTCACTCACGAGCAAACTTCTATCATGATCTAAAAAAGCAATTTTCAAATTAGGATCCTTGGTGTATTCAAGTAAGCCCTGTGCTATTGCTGTACGGGCCGCGCTTGCCTGGCCCATAAACCCTCCGCCAGTGACTTTAACATCGATATTTACTTTGTCCATGTGTTCATGGGCTATTTTAATCGGTTCAAGTATCTTCCATCTAGCAATTTCAGGTTCGTAAAAATCTACAGGGTTTTTATTAATCCGAACTATCCCCGTTCCTTTTTGTACAGTTGCCTGGGCAACAGCAGATTTCCTTTTACCTGAAGTATTTACGATTTTTTTCGTCATTAGAATTTCGCCCCCAGATATTTCGAGAGTTCCTCAACTGTTATATAGTCGGCTAGTTGCTTTTTAGCTTCTTTAATTGTTTCAAATTTTTTGCCTTCAAACTCTTTAGGAACTCCAATATAGCATTTCAATCGCTTGTACGCTGCTCTGCCGTGAGGTTTCTGGTAGGGAATCATGCCTCTGATGGAACGTTTAACGATTCTTTCAGGAGTTCTTGGGAAAAAAGGTCCTTTACGATATGTGCCAACCTCTCTCTTCCATTTGTATGTCTCTTTTGTAGTTGTTTTTTTCCCAGAAATTATGGCCTTTTCCGAATTGACTATTGCTATTTCCTCTCCATTAATTAATCGTTTTGCAGTATATGTGCCTAATCGCCCCAATACGGCGCCATTTGCATCAATTATCGCTGTCATATTTATCCCAATATTCGTATGTTTTCTCCTTTCGGATTCTTTTTAATCAACTCTTCAATCGACATGTGTTTGCCACCTGCTTTCTTTATTTTTTCTTCAGATTCCTCTGAAAAAGACCAGGCAGCAATTGAAACTTTTTTTGTTAGTTCTCCATTTGACAATACTTTGCCCGGTATGAGGGCAGTTTCTTTTTCGTTAATATATCTGTTGATTCTATCAAGGTTAACCACCGGCCAGTTTTTGGCTGGTTTTTCTAGTCTTATCGCTATATCTTTCCAGATGGGTGCGTCGTTTTCATTGGATACTTTCTTCAAATCCTGTATTAGTGCTATTAACCGTGGATTTGTCTTGATAATTTCTTTAGTCATATGTTATTTCTCCAAGATATGCGGATTGTAGTGAAAGGAAGTGTTATTTATAAGATTTGTGGGGGTCATGAAAAACAAACAGTAAATAAAATCTTCCATAAATAAAGGCACTTTCTATACAAAAATTAATATCACCATTTTATTATACACGAAAACAAGTGAGCCATACATGAGAGAATACAAAATAAAAAAAGGGCACAATCCAAACATAAGTGCGATAGTTTCCAAATATTTTGGTGCAAAAGGAGATATCTCCAAAGGTATTCAATTTAGCGTAGATGGAATTGGAGATGTCAACATGAAACAAGAGAAAGCCTCTCTTTTCATCGACATAGTACCTCCAAAAAAACTATGCGGTGACTATAGCATAATTAAAAAATGGAACGATTTTCTCTTTGAAGCTACCGGCAAAGACACCAAAGAGCGAAAAAAGGAATTTGGCAAGATTTAAAATTCAGATCTTTTTATTTTTTTAACTTTTTGGCTTTATATTTCATTAAAAATTGCAGATTTTTTTAAATTTGATAGATATGTTTAGATATATTGGAAAAAACCAAAATGTATATATATTTACGTATACATTACTTGGATGTGGTGGATGGGAAATGCCTCTAACAAGAAAAGCCCGAGTAGTGGGCAGTAGTCTGGTGTTAACTATACCCAGTCAATTAGCAAAGGCCCACGATATCAACGATGGAGATGAAATAGAAATTATACCTATGGGAGTAGGAGAATTTAAAATACGAAAAGTAAAGGGCTAAACCTATTTCCATTGCTAGGATTCTAAATATTACCATTTAGATTTATAAAGGTAAACAGTATTGCAATTTTTGATGACAATAATAGCTCCGTCAATCCTTTCAGCAGATTTTTCAAAACTTGATGAAGAAATTAAAGCAATTGAAAAAGCTGGAGCAGAGTGGATACATATTGACGTGATGGACGGTCACTTTGTTCCAAATATAACAATTGGCCCAGTGGTAGTTTCTAAAATTAGAAAAATATCTGATATTTTCTTTGATGTGCATCTCATGATCGAAAACCCTGACAAATACGTTGAACAATTTGCAAAGGCAGGCGCGGATTTAATCACAATCCATGCGGAAGTATGTAGTGATATAGCTTCATCCATCAAAAAAATAAAAGAACTTGGATGCGAAGCAGGAATATCAATAAACCCAGAAACATCTCTTGACAAAATAGAAAGAGTTATTGGGGATGTAGATTTGGTTCTTATCATGTCTGTTCACCCAGGTTTTGGTGGGCAGAGTTTTATCAAAGATGTTTTGCCCAAGATCAAAAAAACTAGAAATATAATCAACAAACTTGACAAAAAAATATACTTGGAAGTAGACGGCGGCATAAACAAAGAAAATGCAAAAATCGTAAAAGATGCTGGTGCCGATGTTTTAGTTGCAGGAAACTTTATTTTCACAAGTGGCAACTACAAAGAAGCAATACAATCTTTAAAAGACGCATAGTATTTATAGGCCTGATGCCAGATCGTATATTACGCTTTTTTTGTCTTTTGCTTTAACAACACCGCTAGCTAGTAGAACGCCATCTGCCCCCAGTTCTATTGCTTTGGCTACGTCCTTCCCATCCTTTACACCCGCACCGCACAGAATCTTCACATTTTTATCAATATTTTTTACAGCTTCTACGGTTTTACTGACTATGCCCGGGTCAGCCGTTGTAACCGATATGTCGCCACCAATGAGCTCTGGTGGTTCAACTGCCACGAAATTCGGTGAAAACGCTGCAATTGTTTTTGATGTTGCAACGTTATTTGAACACACTATGTGATCTAAACTAAGTTCCTTTGCGCGGGAAATGCAGACATCTATATCTGCAAGTATTAGCCTGTGTTCGCTGTGGTTTATTAAGGTGCCAACGGCTCCTGCTGATTTTATCGCCTCAGGAAGCGTCCATCCAGTATGGCTTCCTGGTCTTATCGGATCAATATGCTCTGCGAAAACAGGGATATTTATTTTTCTAGCGCACAAGGATATGTCTGTAGCTTGCACGGCAATGGCCATACTTGCGCCCGTTTCTTTGGATATCTTGTCCATTAATGTTGCAATAGCTAAGGCATTATCGCCCGTTGCTTCTGTGTATGTTTTTACATTTAGAACAATGACCGGTGTTTTTAACATGACAAATCTCCTCAGACGTTGTCTAGCTAACGTAATCGATGACCTTTAATATATTATTTCCCATGTCACCTGGATTTGAAATGGATTTACCACTACAATCTAGTTTGCTTCTAGGAATAATACCTGCCCTTATTCTAATGTACGTAGGTTTGAAAGGATATGAGGGAAACTACAAGGATAAAATTATCTTTTTAACTTTTATAATAGGTATTGTACTAGGGTTTTTTGCAGCAGTGGTGCGATCATTTACTTTGCCACTAATGGTAGTATATGTAATTATTATTGCTATTTTTGAACAACTATTGAAAACAATGATACTAAATATCAGGAGACTACAACAAAAAAAAGAAGCAACCATTTACGGACTATCACTTGGTTTAGGATTTGGTGCGGTATTTACCCCTTTTCTGATCGTTGCTGCGGGATCATATGTTAAGAGCGATGTTTATGTTTTCTCTTTGATAACTATCGGATCTTTAGGTATCATATTGTTTCATGGAGCAACCGGAGCTTTTATTGGCTATGGAATATACGCTGGTAAGTTGACGAAATATCTTCTAGCGGCCGTTATAATTCAATTACCATTTAACTTGATAATTGATATGACTAGATTTTACTCTGACACCTATTTTCCAGTCTTACAATTTGGACTTGTAATATATGGCGCAATTTTCTTTTTATATGTTGTCAAAAAAATAATGCCAGGGATACTGGTTGAAAGTAAATCACGAAAGAGAAGCAAAAAAATCGGAACAAACATAAAATAGCAATAACATGTCGCTAAAAAATTAGAGGTGTTTAGTTGGTGGAAGCAAAAGATGTGCCCAAAGATGATTCTAAGAGTGAAAAAACGCCGGAACAAAATATTGAACAGGATGCATTATTTCAACAACCTATAATTAAAACTTCAAAACCAACGATAGCAGGCATTCTGTTAATCGTAGCTGCAATAATTGCTCTTCTATTTTTTATACAAATTGTTATGGTGAATGATTCAACCATACAATCAGTTTATAATTCTACACAATCCCAAATTACACAGAATGTAAATATGACCCAAGAACAACTTAAACAAGGTTTCGTTATATGTGGAGCAGTAGGATGTATAATGGCGGTTCTATCAATACTTGGCGGGATTCTTGCATTAAAACGGAAAATCTGGGGATTGGCACTTGTTGCCAGCATCCCACAAAGCCTTTTTGGAATAATTGTACCTGGTTTTTCACTTTTATTTGCATCTGGTATAATGGCACTGGTAGGACTTCTTTTAATAGTTTTTTCAAGAAGAGAATTTCAATAGTGCATTGCAATATATAAAAAATGATTAAGTGGAAAACAAAGAGCTTTATTGTATCAGTGTCTTCCACATATTTATTCATACTTGATTGCTATTCTTTTGTCTTTACTGTATTGAGGATTACTCTTCGAATTTTTTACTACAGTAAGGACAAATTCGAGCATCCATTGGAATAGGACGACCACAGTTGGGGCATCTTCTTTCAGATTCTGGTTTTTTGCCGCCGATAGGTGGACGTACAACTAGCCAAATTATTAGCCCAATGATGCTGGTAAGTAAAACGATTATTAACCACAATACTCCACTACTGCCACGTTTCTCTGCATCTCTGTAAACCCATATAGCAATTAATATGCCTATTACAAATACTATTGCTACTACGATGCAATATGCTATGCCCAGACCAAACAATATTCCTGCGTCATTTGCACTCCAATCATATGGGTAATCATCCGCTGCACTTGCCACTGTAGCTACTGCCATGGTTAACAAAATGCCAATCAATACAATTGCCAATTTTTTCGTTTTATACATCTTTTTACCTCCTCACCTCCATATTATATTTCTCTTTTAACTACTTTTTGCTATTTTTGAAGATATGAATTGTTTTAATTTCATCGATAATCAATCCAATAGCAATGCCACAAACTATGCCAGCTATTAGGCCAGTTATCAAACGTATTATGTTTGTGCTTTCCCAGAAACCCAAAAGCTGACCAACTCCATCTATCCCCATAGGTACTATGCCAATTATTATTGCAAACAGGAACTTTTCATTCAATTGTATTGTATATAACATCATAAACCCTAAACCAATGGCCAATCCCAACCATATTGCTGTGCATCTACTACAAAACGGCATCTCGTTACCATTAATAAAAAATGAACGCTCTGCTTTTTGATGGCACAATCTGTCACCCATGGAATATACAAAATTAAATGGAACTGGCACCTTGCCAATCACTTCTTCATTATCTGATACTCCAACTATGCCAGATAAATCTTTAACACTACCACTAGGTAAAGATATGGGGGCTAAGGCCTGAAGAACAGCCCACAGTAAAAATAAAATAAAAAAGAAGATAATTGCTTTAGAAAGTTTTTGTCTTCTTTCCATTTTCAAGCGCTTCTCCGTCTGAATCAAAGACTGCATCATCTTTATATAATATTTGCTTATTCCGATACTCTAAAGGACGGTATTAAATGGCCAAATTTCCAGAAGCTGAAGAACGACTATTAAATAAAAAGATATGCATGAAGTGCGGAGCATCAAATGCACCAAGAGCTGAAAGATGTAGACGGTGCAGATCAAAAGAACTGCGCGTTAAAGCTAAAGAAGGAAGAGGCGCATAGTCCTCCCATTTGGTTTAAACCGTCACCTTTAAGTTAAGAGTATTTATTTCTTTTCTGATTTATAGGATTGTAGTTGTATATGCCAGAGACAAAATACAAAAAAACCGATGATTTCAATGAATGGTACAACGAGATCGTAGAACTTGCAGATCTGTGCGATAAGAGATATCCGATAAAAGGGATGAATGTCTGGCGTCCCTATGGCTGGAAACTAATGAGCCATGTAGATCAATTGATTAGATGCGAGATGGAAAAAACTGCCCATCAAGAGGTTTATTTTCCATTACTAATCCCTGAATCATTATTTAAAAAAGAAGAGGAACACATTGAGGGATTTGGAAGCGAAGTCTATTGGGTAACACACGCCGGAACAAATGAACTTGAGGAAAGATGGCTTTTAAGACCTACTTCTGAAACGGCCATGTATCCTATATTTTCTCTCTGGATAAGATCACATGCCGATTTACCACTAAAAGTGTTTCAGATTGTCAATACTTTTAGATATGAAACAAAACAAACACGCGCTTTCATAAGAGTTAGAGAAATTCATTTCTTTGAAGCTCATACCTGTCATGCGGATTTCGAAGATGCCGAACGACAGATGGCAGAAGACAAAGTTATTGTTGATAGATTCTTCAAAAAACTATGTTTGCCGTATATTCTGAATAAAAGACCTGATTGGGATAAATTCGCTGGTGCTTTTTATACGATTAGTATGGATGTACTTATGCCATCAGGTAGAACTTTGCAACTAGGTTCCATACATCAATACAAAGATAATTTTTCAAAACCTTACGAAATTTCATATGAAACGGAAGATGGAAAACACAACTATTGTCATCAAACTACTTACGGTATGAGTGAACGTATACTTGGTGCACTTGTTGGCATACACGGAGACAATAAAGGACTTGTTATTCCTCCGATGGTTGCTCCAACTCAAGTAGTAATAATTCCTATTATTTTCAAAGGCAAAGAAAAGGCCGTGATGGATGCATGCGACGCGCTTTGCAAAAAACTTAAAGATAAAAACATAAAAGTGCATGTGGATAAAAGGGACATAACTCCTGGAAATAAGTACTATGATTGGGAGTTGAAAGGAGTACCATTACGAATAGAGATTGGTCCAAGGGATGTAGAAAAAAAAGAGATAGTACTTGTTAGAAGGGATACCGAACAAAAGAGATCTGTTCCACAGGGCACTGCGGTCAAAACAATAGAAGATGAATTTGATGCAATATCCAAAAAATTGTACAGTAATGCAAGGAAAATCCTTGATGAAAATATGCACAGGGTTCATACTGTCGAAGAAGCAAAGGATAAAAAAGGCATTGTTGAGCTTCCCTGGTGCAGAAACAAAGAATGTGCATTGGAAATAGAAAATGTTTTAGAGGGTAACACATTAGGGGAACCAGTTGATAATGTAGAATGCAAATATCCCTGTCCTGTGTGCGGAAAACCTGCAGAGACTTGGATGAGATTTGCAAAAACATATTGAATTGAGAGAGGTGTAAAAATGGCAGGTAAGATAAGCAGATTCCTAGGAGAATATGTACTTGGGTTAAGTATTATAACGACGATTATTGGAATAAAATTGCTTTTCATGGGCATTATCTGGTATTGGTTCAAAGATCTGAAACTCAGTTTTTACACTGACACCATAACTAAATTGGCAGACTGGAACGCCTATTTGTTGATAGCAGGTTTTGTTATTCTCATAGTGGGAGTATGGTATCTGTATAGTTATATTAAAAACAGAAAATTTGTTTTGAAGGAAATTAAAACAAATAAAAGATCAGAACTGCTTAAAAAACATGGCGAATTAGAGGATGCCGTTAAACATTTACCATCCAAGTATAAAAAAATGGTGGATGAAAAGGCAGAAGAGTTAAGAGTAAAATAATCAATTGGCCTGCGGTTCTTCTTTATTGGACGGTGAAAAAAGATACCTGAGTTTTACGTTATTCTTTTAGAGCCAAAATATGGTGGCAACATCGGTGCTGTGGCACGATCGATGATGAATTTTGATTTTGAAAATCTTTATCTTGTAAATCCATGCAATTTTGATAACGAATGTTATGCTCGTGCCATGCATGCCCATAAAATAATCGACAACGCAAAGATATTTTCGTCATTTGCCGATGCTGTTAAAAATATTGATTACCTTGTTGCTACCTCCTCCATAGAAAGCCAGAGTGACAAGAGACACCTTAGAAATGCGGTTCTGCTTGATGATTTTGCAGATAAAATATATGATGTTGAAGGAAAAGTGGGTCTTGTCTTTGGACGGGAGGATTACGGCCTTTTTAACGATGAGATTGCACAGTGCGACATAATGGTCAAAATACCAACTAGTGAGTCTTATTCATCTTTGAATCTCTCTCACGCAGTATGTATGGTCTTGTATGTTTTATATGTTCAACAAAAATCAAATGTTAAAGGAAAAAGACGTCTTGGTAAAATTGAGAAAGATAAACTCTATGAGTTTTTTTCCAATTTATTGGAAGAGATTAATTACCCCAATCATAAGAAAGAAAACACGAAGGTCATGTTTAAACGTATTATGGGGCGAGCAATGCCTTCAAAATGGGAATATCACACCCTGATGGGCGTTTTTAGCAGAGCATTAGACAAAACTAAGAAGAATAAGGGGAAATAAAATTTCTAAACCGTTTCTATGGTAAAATAAATCTTATTTTTTTTAAGAGCCAAATGTACTTTATCGGCAAACCATACAAGCTCATCTATGCCTACGGCTGCTTGGCTCCAATCATAGACAAAATCGTAGTTTCCTTTAGTTGCTTTGAAACCCATGTTCATTAATTGATTTTTTACATCCGAAGGGGTAGAACCTTCGCTGTTGAACATGATTTTTAGATAAGTCTTCATAATCTGTCCCACCTATGGTAATGAATCGATTTGAGAGTATTAAACCGTTGCGATATTTCACTCTCAAAAACATTTGTTAGGATCTTGAATTTATAATCTTTTAACCTGAAAATGGAATGGGAGCAAACGACACTATGAAAATAATTACTACAAGAACGCCAATAAGTTTTCTTCTCGTGTCCAGTGGATCGATTTCATTTAGTGGAGGTTGGTGTTGCGTTCCTATTAGGAATAAAACGATGAAGGCAAACATCAACCAACCTGTGTAAATAAAGCTCAATCCTATTAATACAAAGATTACAGCCCAACCAGCGTATTTGTGTTTTTCTTTTAAAAACGCTCGTGATACGTGCCCACCATCTAGCTGGCCTATTGGTAAAAGATTAACTGCAGTAAGAAATATTCCAACCCAACCAGCAAACAGCGTAGGGTGAATGATGGCGTTCTGAGGAACCGTAAAGAAACTCTCAATAGCCTGAATAATTAGAGGGGGCACCATATACCCGCCGTCAGATAGAGCAATGACTGGATTTTGTTGCATGAGGAAAAATCCTAGGAATGTAATCGGTATGGCAACAAGAAATCCACAGATGGGTCCAGCAACACCGATGTCAAGTAATGCCTTTCTATTTGGTATGGGTTCGCGAGTCGAAATCAGTGCGCCGAAAGTCCCCAGGAGAAACGGTGGTGGAAGAGGAATAAAATAAGGCAGCGAAGCATCTATGTTATGTTTTTTTGATGCATAATAGTGACCCATTTCATGAACGCCAAGAATCAAAAGCAGGGGTGCTGAAAAAAAGATAAACCCATCAAAAAGATATGCGGGTGATATCATCTCAATCCAATTTACATTTCTAATGCCAACCCATTGAAGCGAGCCAGCAAGTGTTGTGGTAAAGATTGTTGCTATCAGAAGAACAAGGTTAATCCAAACAGGTTTTTTCTTGATCTTAGGTTTTTTAATAACATAAATTACGTGTTCTCCGTGTTCATAGCGAAGCATAGGGGTGTAACCTTTTTCCGAAAGAGATTTTCGCAAATAATTGAATTTTTCTTCTAGCATCATTGTATCAATTCTACAGAAAAATACAACGACATCTGGGCCAGATTTCACATCGTAAAAAGGAAAATGTTGACCAACTTCTCTCTTTAATAGTTCTATATCGAGCATTGTATCTGCAGGAGGTTGTTCAAAATGATTCGATTCATCAGGCATTTGCCTGGGCATATAGCAGTTATTTTATAAAACCTTCGTATGGTATACATCATCTTTATGTATTTCTTTTCTTATGCCATGTAAGTGAAATAAGATGACTGTAAACCTTGTAATCGGTACACAATGGGGCGACGAAGGGAAAGGAAAAGTTGTTGACTATTTTTCCAAAGATGCTGACTACGTTGTACGATTTCAGGGTGGAAATAACGCAGGCCATACCATAAAAGTTGGAGAAGAGGTATACAAACTTCATCTAATACCTTCAGGGGTTATTCAGGGTAAAATCGGAATTATTGGTAACGGATGTGTAATAGATCCTGAAGTTTTAATCAATGAAATTGACGAACTCACAAAACGCGGCATAAAACCAAAGCTTCTTATGAGTGATAGAGTGAACATTATCATGCCGTATCACAAAATATTGGATGGTGCGGAAGAACAATTTCTTGGAGACAAAAAAATCGGTACGACCCGAAGAGGCATTGGACCTTGTTATAGTGATAAAATAGCACGAAATGGAATAAGAGCAATAGATTTAAAAAATAAAGAAACACTGAGTAAAAAACTTGATACAATTATTGCCATCAAACAAAGAATTCTTGATGCATATGAAATAGACAAAGAACTTGATAAAAAAGAGATACTCGAAACTTATATTGCTTACGGAAAGCGATTGAATGAATTCATAACATCTACGCATATTGAACTAAATAAAGCGATTAAATCTGGAAAAAACATTCTTTTAGAAGGTGCACAAGGTACAATGCTTGATGTTGATTACGGAACCTACCCATATGCCACCTCATCCAATACTATAGCTGGAGGTTCGACCATTGGCGCAGGAATAGGACCGCACTGCATTGATGACATTATAGGTATTGTGAAAGCTTATACAACTAGAGTTGGAGAAGGACCTTTACCAACGGAATTATTTGACGAAATAGGAAAACATCTTCAACAAAAGGGACATGAATTTGGAACAACTACAAATAGACCACGACGGTGCGGATGGCTTGATTTGGTCGTAATAAAACACTCTTGCATGATATCAGGTATTACAAAACTTGCAATTACAAAACTTGATGTACTTGATGGTTTAAAAACCATAAAAATCTGTACAAGTTACAATCTTAATGGTAAAAAAATTGATTTCTTCCCAGCAGACATCGAAGACGTAAAGAAGTGCAAACCAACATACAAAGAATTCAAAGGCTGGGGAAAAATAGATACTAAATCAAGTAAACTTGCAGATCTGCCAAAGGAAGCACAAGAATACATAAAGTTCATAGAAAAAGAAACAGGCGTTCCAATTTCAATTGTTTCCATCGGACCAGCAAGAACAGAAACAATAGAACTCTAAAGTATATTACATATTATCAATTATATACTGTGCGCTATTTTTTAGCATCTCTGCTTGATTTTTATTGATTTTCTTACCGCTCTGTGCTTTAACCTCACTTATAAAAGATTTTAATACTACAATAGCTGCTTTGTAATAACCGTTTTCAATACACCATATCGCGCCTTTTAGTTTTACAACCAGGCTTGTCTCTATGCCCTTCTTTAGATCCATGTTTCGAACATCTTGGATTAAATTTTTAATAGCTGCAACGGAATCAAACTTCAAAATAGTAACATCATGTGAAATAGTGGCGGTAGATCCATCTTCATCTGTTACTGTTAGACTTACTGTGTAGGTCCCATCATTAATGAATGTAAACGTTGGATTCCGTTCAGAGGATGTACCTATGCTATCGAAATCCCAGCTCCAGGAAACGATATTGTCAGGATATGATGTGGAAAGATCAGTAAATTGAATTGATGATTTCTTATATTGTTGCTCAGGGCTCCAGGTGAAGGCAGCAACAGGTGCTAGATCTAAAACAGTAACAACATGCGAAACAACATCGGTAGAACCATCACTAGTAACAGTAAGAGTCACAGTATAAATGTCATTATCCACGAACGTAAAAGTTGGATTCTGTTCAGAAGATGTACCTATGCCGCCGAAATCCCAATTCCAGGAGGCAGTATCATCAAGATATAATGTGGAAAGATCAGTAAATTGAATTGGCGCCCCCTCATTTTGTTGCTCAGGGCTCAAACTAAAATCTGCAACAGGGTCGGGAATTTCTTTGATTTCACCGCTAATTCTTACATTGAATACTTGCCACCAGTAACCATATTTTCCAAAATCACGGAAATGGAAGTTTATCATCACTTTTGATTGACCAGCAGCAAGGCTTGTTATGTCGATGGTATCAGTACCTTGTCTTAAAGTTCCAGGAAGATATGTAGCCACATTATTCCAACTTGTACCTCCGTCATTTGAAACATATACATCACCCTGATCGGTATTGGTTTTGCTACCACCATTAAAATTGTGGAAGTACACCAAGGTTACGCTGGTAAGTCTTGAACAATCAACTATTGGTGAGATTAATTGCTCATCCATTACAGCTGCTGAACCAGCACTTCTGTCATCACAAAAGACTCCGAATCCGCCTTCCAAATAAGTCCATGTATCAACGGTGTTACCACCATTTATTATCGTCCAGTCACCTGGAAGGCTCTGCGTTAGATCAACATAAAATATCGAAGAAGTCTCTGCTACAACACAAACAGACGTTGTAATTAAAATTAGAGCCAATACTACTATAATCCCCTTTCTCAAATTAAGGTGAAGCTTTCTCATTTCTCACCACCCATCCAAATATACCCAAGATATATTCTGTATGTTCTGTTATAAATATGTATCCTGTAAGAATGTCAAAATGTAAAAATAACAATAAAAAAGAAGAATTATACTGTTTTTTTTACAGCAAGTGCAGTGCCAATCCATCTCAAATAAGAGTTGCATGCTGCTCTCAAAGAACTAACATCAGTTGCTTCTATTTCTAACGAAAATGTTTTACCCAAGCAAGATACTTCAATTTCAGTCTTAGGGATCTTGTGCTTTATTTCAGGATTTAGCGATTCTGCAACTATTCTTGCTTCTTTTTCGGAATCAAAAACAAAAATGAAAGATGCTTTTTTCATAGGGGCATTTATCTGGATTTAATCCGTTTTGCGACAGTAGGTCTTTCTTTATAAAAAATCTTGCTGCCACAGTACGGACATTGCATGCCTATGTTTTTTACGTCGAATTTGACACTTTTCTTGCACAATCCACATTTGTAGCCGCTCATGGTTTTTCACCTTCAGTTTTTTTAGCTAAAACCTCAGGCACCATTTCGCCTCGAAGTATCTTTTCAACGTTTTGGCCTGCTTCAGTGCTGGGCATGTAGGCACCACCGGCAAATTTCGCTCCGCATTTTCTGCACTGCCATATGCTGGTACCTAATCTTTTTACGGCTTTAGTTCCGCATTTTGGACAGTCGTGTTTTGCTTTCTGAAGTACTTCAATATTTTTAACTCTTGTTTTTGCTCGTACTCCGTATCTGGCTTGAAAACGCCCAACTGAACCTACTTTTTTTGTTCTTTTTGACATTTTACTTCCCTATGCTCTTGTATAATATCTTTCGAATTTCTTTTCCGTTATCAACGGAGGATTTAATAACTTTTTTAATCTCTTCTCTAGTAAGACTGCCGCTTAGCCCCTTTTGCATAGCTCGTATATCTTCGTTTTTATCTGTTGCAACGGTAAGCCTTGCTTCAGCAATCTCTTCTTCATCAAGTGATGGATCTGCCACAACAACACCGTTGTATTTAACAAAGGTACATGACACTGGCGGATCTCTGAGTGGTAGAGGATAATCTTCTCCTAGTTCAAAGCGTTTCGCTGGCACTTTTGTAGTAAATAAAGCCGCAAGAGCCGCAAGTGACGCAGCATCAAATAGATTTCCGTCATAATCAAGGATATGTATATCAACAAATACGACCCAAACTTTTTCCCCTGCCGTTATGCAAAGTTTTTCTAGTTCTACGACTTCAGATTCACGCACACCTCTATCTACAACTCTGGCAAGCTCTATTGCATCTTCTCGTGGAGGACCTGCCTCGAAATCTGGAGAAGCCATCGGAATGAGTTCAGCAGCAGTTGTCAGAACGCCGCAATCCGGTGCATCCGGATATGGCTCACCGACATCCATTTTAATTCCAGCGATAACCTGTGTATTGCCAATTTTAACTCGTGCAGAACCTTCAGC
The DNA here is from genome assembly GCA_041305025.1 of Thermoplasmatales archaeon. Taxonomy (GTDB): domain Archaea; phylum Thermoplasmatota; class E2; order DHVEG-1; family DHVEG-1; genus JBFYMG01. Next base: position 10,047 of record JBFYMG010000044.1, on the reverse strand, counting down.
TCTTGATACAACTCCCGTTTCAATCTCTATTTTTCTGAATTCATCAAATTTTCTTCCATCGGCTCGCTTCCCGTGTTCTGCAAGCTTTGAAAGATATTCGCGTTTAATAGATGAAATAACTGGCATTTTATTCGACCTCCAAAACAGACCGGTATTTACTCGTAATTGCCTTCTTTTGTATATCGGAGACGGCGTGACAACCTTTAATTGCCAGATCAAGCGCCTCATCAAATTCCTTTAGTGTTAAATGTCCATCCATCTGCATAAGTAGTATTTCACCAGTGCGCGGAGAAATTGCTACAGGTAAATCCGCATCTCCAAAGTTATCTTCTTCTTTTCCTAAATCAAGAACAACATGTCCTTCTATTTTTCCAGCTGCGCATGCCGCAGGAATGTCCCTCATTGGTATTCCCGCATCTGCAAGTGCAACGCCTGCTGCAGTAAGACCAGCGCATCTGGTTCCTGCTTCAGCATCTAGCACCTCGATGTTCACATCAATTGCCGCCCTTGGAAACTTATCTGTTAAAATAATCTTTTCTAGTGCTTCAGATATGACCTTTGAAATCTCCCTACTTCGTCTGTCTGGACCTGGTCTTTTACGATCCTCGACACTAAAAGCAGCCATGTTATATCTTGCGTTTACGATGGCCCTTAGAGGATTCTGTGTATGCTTTGGAACGGCCTCTCGTGGGCCGTAAACCGCTGCTAAAACTTTATTTCCGCCCCATTCTAAATAGCATGAGCCTTCAGCTCTATGTAGTATTCCTGCTTCTATCTTGATTTTTCTCAGATCATGGGGAGTTCTTCCATCTATTCGCTTTCCATGACCATCGATCAATTTAACATCTGATTTTGATTTCATATTTATCGAACATCCTTTGCATCTTTTTTTAAGAGTTCTTCGATTCGATTTGTGAGGCCAAAGCTAATGGCTTCACGTTCTATCTTGTAGATTGCTTGTAGCACCTTTTCGATGCCTTCAGCATCTCCGTCGATCCATACACGTCCATTCTTACCGACGAAGATCCTACAGCGGGTATATTTTTGTATCAATTCGATCATCGAATATTTTTTACCCATAATGCGGCGATAAATTGATGGCTCGAATTCAATGATATGACCGCCTTTGATTTTGTATAAATTACGGTCTTTTAATGTAATCTGAATTTTTTTTGCTACATCGACCTGTGATATCTTTGCCATAATGGAATCACCGTGATTTAAATATTTTTCGGTCTCGCCAAATTCCACATCCCATGGCACTTCGTTTACATGTAAAAGAGCAGGATAGGGAGCATTAATATCAACGAGCCAACTCGATGCAGATGCTTCTTCAACGATACCTATGACGAAGTCTCCTTCTATTGGATCGTAGCGGCCTTTCAATGGTGTCACATTTATGTATTCTTCGCCTTCCCTCTTGCTCAATATGCCTAGTCTCGCTGAATATATATTTCCGTTTTCAATAAACGTGCCATGTCCGGCCTTGTTTTTCTTAACATCCCCTAGAAACTGACTTGGAATGACTATCTCGCGTTTTTCTTCAGGCATAAAACAATAACCCCATAAATCTTATTTTAAAATCTTTGTAGATACGTTACCTTTAGTTACCTCATTTAATCTGTCATAAAAATCGGTTTGCATACCAGCAGGAATCTTAACAATGCCAATCCAAGAACCATCAGATTGCCAGTCCTCTCGCTCTAGAGTGCCATAATTACGGGCAACGCCGTAGGCTCTACCAGTAAATTGAGACGGAATTTTAACTGATATCTTAACTTGCTCCATGGATATGGGTATGATTGGTCTCAAAACCTCAATAATTGTTTTAACTTGTTCGCTCACAGGTTTAAACGGATCAACATGAACTCCGGCCTCATCCATCGCCAACTCTATTCTCTTGCGTGGATGCGGGGATTTTGTCTTTGGGTCCATTGCATTTCTGACGATAGTATCAATAATCCTGTTTCTTTTATTTGTCTGCATTTTGTGTCTTTGATCGGTTGTAAGTTGTATCTCTCCTTTTAGGATAATTAGTTTGGCAATTTCTTCTATATTGCTTGTGCCAAAGCTTTTTTTAAGTGTTTCCTCTGATGCATGTGTACCTTTTTTCGAATCTTTAAAAATTGCATCTATGGCAAGACTCTGAATGACGTTTATTTCCTTTCCATCAATTAGATCTGCCGCAGCATAGGGGTCGACAAGTATCTCAAAATGCTCTTCCCCCTTTTTTAATTTAGCAATTACCGCATCATCAAGACTTACCACGTCTACTTTCCTCCAACTGCCTTAGCAACGTACTTGTTTGTTTCGTCTTGTGGTAAAATATAGAACTTGAAATTTTTATCAACAACACCTATCTCTGTGGCTTCGGGGTTGAGTTTCCCTTCAGTTCCTTTGCTAAGGGCTTTTACACCCATATCAACGGCCTCTTCCATGGTGAGATCCTCTCTGTAATTTTTTTCAAAGTACTCCATTGCTCCGCTGCGCCCTGCCCCTTCGCTGCTGGCTTTATATTCCATTAAGGCACCAGATGGATCTGTGGAAAATAATCTTGGTCCCGTATCATCTACACCCGCTATCAATAGAGCTGTACCAAAAGGTCTAACTCCACCATATTGGGTATACGTTTGTTTAAAATCACAAATGCGTTTTACAAGAGTCTTTACCTGTATTTTTTCATTATAGGTTATCTCGTTTACCTGGGCATCTATGCGGGCTCTATCAATTAGCGCTCTTGCATCTGCGACAAGACCTGAAGTTGCACATCCTATGTGGTCATCTATTTCAAATATTTTCTCTATGGAGTTTGGTTCTATCAAGCGAGACGTAACACGTTTGTCTACAAGCAAGACTGCTCCTGTTTTATATTTTAAACCTACGGTAGTAGTACCTCTTTTTACTGCTTCTCTGGCATACTCTACTTGAAATAGTCTCCCATCTGGAGAAAAGACAGTTATTGCTCTGTCATAAGCCATATTTGCTGGTTGCATTTTATCTATTCACCTCTTCCAATTTAACAAATTTAAATACAATATTACACTTTAATTTTTTCAACTCAGAATACACTTATTATGTATATAGTTTGTGTTGCAAATGGTTTTTGTCAAATGTAAAAAGTTAAAATCCTCTCTTATCGCCCCATATTATCTTGTGAATCTGCAAACCAAGTTTAACGTTTAAATCGTCGCTGAGTATCCACTCGGACAATTGTTTTGCATTGGTTCCCCAAACTGGCTGGAAAAAAACTGTGCATGCTGGTTTGTATTTATTAATTATTTTTTTTGCATAGTCGTAATCTTTTCTATCTCCTATGACAACTTTTAGTTGGTCCTCTTTTTTAAGTAAGGGCAAATTTTCTAAACACATTTTTTCGTGCATGTTTGATGAAGGACATTTGATGTCCAGCGATATTATCAAAGATTTTTTACCTAATATGTTTTCTATATTTATGCTACCATTTGTCTCCAAGCATATCAAATAATTTTTTTTAAGAAGACTATCTAACAACTTTGGCGTATCATTTTGAAATAGCGGCTCCCCACCTGTAACACAAACATATTTGCAAGGGTATTTACTTATTTCTTTGATTATTTCGTCTATTTTCATTTCTTTTCCATCGTCATATGCATATTTAGTATCACAAAACAAGCATCGCAAATTACAACCTGTAGTTCTAATGAAAATATTTGGCAACCCGCTCCATTTGCCTTCCCCTTGTATGGAATAGAATATTTCGTTTATCTTCATCTGCTGAAGTGTATCAAAAACATATTTATTAAAACATTTGCTGTTGATATTAAAATTGTTGAACTTGCAGAAATAATCTTTTTTTATCTTTTATCTTTTAAAGATTCTACTATTTCTCTTCCAAAAGTAGTTATTCCGTAGAGTTTTATGTCTTTCCCCCCGCTCTTCATTTCAACTATATCTAAACTGATGAGCGATTCGTCTTGTCTGTATCTTGATTCCATCCCTCGTATGGCTCCTATTACATTGGATGGAGTTGTTTTTACATGATATGCTATTTCAGAAGTATAACTGCAACTTGGACTAATGTCAAAAAGATATTCCGCAATTTTTTTTCGTATATTGCTTCTCCTTAGCGCCCGCATGGCTAAAGGTACCTTTATCTCTGGAGAAGTCTCTACTTTGTTATCTCTTTGCTGCATCCCATCCACTTACTAAGAGGAGAGATGCTATTTCTTATTAATAAATTATTCGCTTGATGTATAATTACCTGCATACATAGATGCATATGCAAGTTGAGTCGCAAAAACAGTTAATTTTTTCAAACTAAGGCAACCACCTGCATATGCATCCGCATTATCATCTGCAGATAAAGGTAATATATTATTTAATCATTCATTGATATGTTCAGTTGATGAGATAGGTGTATAATTAGATGGGATGCTAGATGAGTATACTGAATGGTCATTCTAAAATACATAAGATTGCAAGTATGGGGATCGGTGCCATGATTGTATTCATTGCAATGGTCTTGGCCGCTGGTATCTCTGCATCTGTCCTTATTCAAACAGCAAATAGACTTGAAATGCAGGCCATGGAAACTGGCAGACAAACAATGGCGGAGGTCTCCACGGGTTTAAGAATTACTGATATCGGAGGACAATATACTACTCGTTCCATGGCATATAATGCCACAACTGGTCTTATTAGTGGTGGTGGGCCTCTTGATGCCTGGCATAATTTTAGTCGAATTCATAATCTAACTATATCAATAACACCTCTTGCAGGATCAATGCATATCGACCTTCTGAGTGCGGTATTGGAACTATCAAATTCGACCATTAAATGTATACTAACCTATGATGGTGACAATTTCCAAGATACTATTGGTTCGTCAGGATTATTTGCTGTAGATGCTTTTGATCTGGCCCCAAATAAATTTGGTATAATTAAATTTCAAGATGCGGATGGTTCTTGTACTTCTTCCAATCCAGTTTTAAACAAAGGGGATATTGTGTCGTTAACAGTTAACGCATCGGCTTGTTTCTGGGGCCTAGATGGTCGAGATTGCATATGGGGTGCAATTGAACCCGAAGAAGGATCGCTTTGTCAGTTTTCATTTATGGTTCCAGCATCATTATATGATGTAATATATGATCTATACTAGAAAATCGTGGCGATGGGCCTGTTGCGATTTGAACGCAAGTCTATGGCTCCCGAAGCCACAAGGATACCAAGCTACCCCACAGGCCCGATTTTTCTCACAATTAAAATAGAAGTTGTATAAAATAGATTTTTGGTAAAACAGTCTTCAACTATTTTATATTTTTAAGTAGCTTGCTGAGTTCTGCGTATTTCTCCTCAAGAATTTTTGCAGATTCTATAAGTGCATCTTTTGCAGTCAATGAACCATCGGTTTCAAAATGGAATATGAGCTTATTTTCATCTCCCATTACAGTTATTGCATTACTTTCGCATACTTCCATACATGATTTACATGTTGTGCACTTTTCAATATCGGTGACTACTAGTTTGTTGTTTTTGATATCTAGTACCTTTGTGGGGCAAACCTCTACGCATTTTTTACATTGATCACAGTTTTTTTGGTTTATTTCAACGATTGGATAATATTTGTACCCTGGGGCTTGAACAGGTTGCCATTTTGCATGATCCTTTCCACGTCCAAGAACTGCTTCTACTTCAAGAATGAGGCGTTGTTCGCCAAAGAGCTCTACAATAGGAATTTTATCTTCTGTTATGGCCCATGACTTTTCTTCTGGTTGCAAATCGCCTGAGTATACAACTCCTTTCCCTTCTTTGCTAAGAGTGTATCTTACTGTGCAGTTTGGGCATCCCTTGCCCTTACAGACACATTCTTCTTTAAATTTTAACAAACTCAAATCAGTCGGAATGGGAACTAGCCCTAGTCTGTGGGCTATAATTTCATCAAAAAGCGGGCTGGTATTATCGTATATCACAACATCATTTACTGCAAGTTTTGGCAACTCTGAAAGCATAATTCTTCTTATGGAGTTAACAAAGTAAGGTTTTGTACCTTCAATTTTCAGAACAGCTTTCTTAGGTTTTAACTCAGTTACATCGACCTTCATTTTTTCACCTAAACACGTCTGCCTCGTCTGCCGCCCTTCTTTCTGCAACCATCGTGTGGAAGTGGCGTAACATCCTCTATCTTTCCTATCCTCAAACCACTTCTAACAAGAGCACGTATAGCGGCCTGAGCACCTTTTCCAGGTGTAGCAATCTTGTTTCCGCCCTGTCCTCTAACTCTTACGTTTACGCTATTAATTCCTTTTTCAATGGCAGCATCTGCAGCAGTCTGTGCAACTTTCATGGCGGTATAGGGACTCCCTTCGTCCTTTGCTGATTTTGTAACCATGCCACCTGAGCAGCGTGCAATTGTTTCAGCCCCAGTTGAATCTGTAATCGTTATAATTATGTTATTAAAAGACGCAAATATATGTGCAATACCTATTCTACCCATATTTATTTTCCTCCTTCTTTATTTTCTGCTTTAACTTCAGTTTTAGTTTCTTTCTCTTTGGTTTCTTTTGCTGGTTTTTCTTTGTGTTTGCCCTGTTTTTCAACTACATGTTTCTCCGGTTTGGCCGTTTCTTCTTTAATTGGTTCAGCTTGTACTTTTTTTTCTACTATTGCTTCGTCCTTTTTTTCAGGCAGCAGTATTTCTACGGCGGGTTTTTCTTCTTTCGGCTTTTCTGGTTCAAGCTCTTTTTTGATTGGAACTGATTTGAACTCAGCGTGCGGTCGTGCTGGATGTGCAACATCAGTTAGCGGAGAATCAGCAAGATATCCAATTTGTCCTTCTTCGTTTTTTGTTACCATATAACTGGGTATGGTTATTTTTCTGCCACCAATCGCAATGTGGCCATGAGTTATAAGTTGCCGTGCCTGCGTCGGTGTGCTTGCCAATCCCTTGAGATACGTAAGCGTCTGCAATCTACGAGACAGTATCGATTCGATTTCCAAAGCTAGCACATCATCTAGTGTAGAATTTAATGGCAATATAGTCAATTTTGTAAGATGCACCAGTAGCTGCTCGCTCTGTTTTTTCGTCTGAGGGTCGCTACCGCCGATCTTTCCCAATAGTTCTCTGGCCTGACCACGATAATTTTTCAAAGTTGTCTTAGCTTTCCAAACTTCTCTATTATTCTTCAGACCGTATTTCTTAATCAGCTCACTTTCGGCTTTTATTCGATCTTCCTGCCACGGGTGGCTGGGAGTTTCATATTTTTTTCTAGAAAATTTTGGCTTACCCATAGAAATCACTCTTTCTTCTTTTCGCCTTTACCTTTATCGCTACTGCTTGCAGCTGCTGCTGCTTTGGCTGCTTTTCTCGATACACCCAATGCTAGTCCAACTCGACCATGAGTTTTAGTGCGCTGTCCTCTAACACGAAGCCCCATTTCGTGTCTTACACCCCTGTACGATCTGATCTTTTTCATAATGTTAATCTCATCTCTCAATCGAATGTCAATATCTGTACTCACAAAATGCATGTTTTCTCCGGTTTCATAATCTCTGCGATGATTAAGCATCCATCCCGGAGCAGTTTTACTCAAATTAATTATAACTTCCTTTATTTTCTCTATTTGAGCTTCTGTTAAATCTCCGACCTTTACGTTTCTATCAATTCCTGATTTATCGGCGATAAAGATGGCCATACGTGCCCCTATTCCCCTTATCGTGGTTAATCCATTGGTAAGGTTCTTTTCACCGTTAAGATCGGTATTTGCAATTCTGACGATATATTTGAAATCCGGTCTGTGCTCTTTCTTTTTAGGTTCCTCTTTCTTCCCTTCTTTTTTGCTTTCAGCTCTTGCAGGTTTTTCCGCTTTTTCTTGTGGCTTCTTTATTTCCTGTTCTTCTTCAACTTCTTCTTCGGCCTGTTCATCTTTTTCTGATTCTTCGACTTCTTCAGATGTTTCTTTGGTCTCATTTTCCGTTTTGGAATTTGATTCTTTCGATTCTTCGTCTACAACTTTTTCATCTGGTGTCTCAGGCATTTCTTCGTTTGGTTTAGATACATCGTCCAAGTTACATACCTCTACGAAATTCTAATGCAAATTACTCCCTAATAACATAAGAAAGTATTGCCAATAATAAGAGAAGCTATATTTAAGTGTTGGGGGAGATTTATTTGCTGCAACTTTTTTGCAATCATCCACCGTAATTCATATATGCTATAATCGTATCTATTGTGAGCGATTTTACCATGTCCGAATCTAAATTTGTCAGAATAGGTGAAGTGCTGGATGGAAAAAAAACTGATAAGAAAGTGCATATTCGCGGGTGGATATATAGAACTCGAAGTAGCGGAAACATAGTGTTTACTGTAATACGAGATGTTACAGGCATTCTGCAGGCCACAGTCAAAAAAGGAAATCTTCCCGATAATGAATTTGAAGATGCAGAAAAAGCATTGATAGAATCTTCCGTAGAGATAGAGGGCACAGCAAAAGAAGACAAACGGGCACCAGGCGGATATGAACTACAAGTAGCAAGTTTTAATGTGATCCATTTTGCAGAGCCGTTTCCAATTGTGAAAGATAAGAGTCCGGAATTTTTGCTTGACCAGAGACATCTTTGGATTCGATCACAACAACTTTCTTCAGCGTTTAAAATAAGATCTACTGTTGTTGGTGCAATACATAAATTTTTTAGAAATCTAGGTTTCTATGAATTTGATGCACCCATTCTTCAACCAAACCAATGTGAAGGCGGCTCAACGCTATTCGAAGTTAAATATTACGATAATAAAACATATCTTTCTCAATCATGGCAACTGTACGCTGAGGCAGCGGTATTTTCTTTGGAGAAACTCTACAACATGGGGCCAACTTTTAGAGCAGAGCGATCAAAAACCTCACGGCATCTATCGGAATTTTGGATGGCTGAAATGGAAGCAGCATGGACGGATCTTCATGATGTTTCAGAGATTGCCAAAGATGAAGTGAAATTTATCTTGGATGAAGTTTTGAAATACAATAAACGCGAACTTGCCGTTCTAAATCAAGATGCCAAAAAATTACAACATATCGCAGAATCCAAGTTTCCCACCATAACTTATACTGAGGTTCTTAAGATACTCAAAGAAAAGGAAAATATGGATGTTGAATGGGGCAAAGATCTTAGAACAACCGAAGAAGACAACATTATGAAACATTTTGATACGCCGATTGTTGTTACAAACTATCCTGTTGAAATAATGGCTTTTTACAAGCCCAGGGATCCAAACGACCCAAAAACAGCACTTTGTTTTGATATGCTAGCTCCTGAAGGTTATGGTGAAATAGTCGGTGGTTCTCAGCGAAGTCTTGACATCGATGATATGAAGAAAAGATTAGGGGACTCTGGAGAAAAAGCCGAAAACTACGAATGGTATTTTGATCTCAGGAGATATGGTTCTGTTCCTCACTCCGGCTACGGTCTTGGTGTAGAGCGTCTCGTTGCATGGATATGTAAACTTGACAACATCAAAGATGCAATTCCATTTCCAAGAACACTCATACGATTTAAGCCATAGGTGTATTTTGTCATGAAGTCGAGAGTTCATGTTGTTATATCGGGGCGGGTTCAAGGAGTTTGGTTCAGGGCAAGTACTCGGGATAAAGCTCAACAGATTGGTTTAACTGGATGGGTAAAAAACACATTAAAAGGAGATGTAGAAGCAGTTTTTGAAGGTGAAGAAAAACTCCTAAATGAAATGCTGGACTGGTGCCGTCACGGCCCACCACTTGCGCAAGTTGAAAACGTGGAGGTAAAAAAGCAGCGCCCATCCGGTGACTTTGATGATTTTTCCATTAAATAAAGCCACTATTCTTCTGATTCTTTGTTCTCTTTTTCCTTAACTTTTCCTTCTTTCTTCTTTTCCTTGTCTTCCTTTTTCTTTTCTTTTTCTTCGGCCTTGTCTTCTTGATGTTGTTTCTCTCTAACTATTCCGCCCTGTAAGACTCGCATCCTTGATTTCATGCCGTTCATTCTTTCTTCGATCATTCTCTTTTTAATGGTAAAATCTGCTTTTGTGATTTTTTTACTTTC
>JBFYMG010000043.1:0-30485 GCA_041305025.1 Thermoplasmatales archaeon | reverse complement strand
GATGAAGCTCTCTCAGCAGGTGTGTCATCCCAAAGATAAAGATCATAGTTGTAACCAGATGGCGGTGTCATAGTTAATGCGATACTCTGACCTTCACATACGGCGAAGGCATACCAATCTTCAACATCACTTCCACCTATTTTTCCTGTTCTACTACGCCCAGGCCAATCGTCGATCATCTCACCAGGATAGATTATGGTTCCTCTGGCGATATCATTACCCGCATCTTTCTTATACCCTGCGTCGTCGTTATCCACTAACGACAGAGGCAGAGATGGTTCCATAATATACGTTCTATCTAATTTAAAAGCACTAAGGTCAGAGCTAATTTCATTCATTCTGTAATTAAACGTTTTTTCTGTACCTACAAAACTATTTTCACTATTTTTTGTTTGAACGGTTAATGCGTTTGCTGGCACTAAGAATATTGTTCCAATTAGAAACGCGGTCAAAACAACAGCTTCCATTTTATTTATCTTATAATTCATTTTTCTCGCACCTCCACCAAAACTTTTAAATTATTTAACGCATGTTAATTTATAATTATTTCGCTTGTTACATGCTATCAATATTCCGTTTCAAAAAAGAAAGGAGATATGAAAAAAGTTAGAGAGTTACACGTTTAGTAACTCTCTTATTATTGGAAATGCGTGGGGGAATCGATCTAGTAACTTCTCCAGCAATTGTAGTATTGGCATCGATAATCTATTCCTTGGCATACTAACTGATAATGGATCTGACCATATGCTTAGTTGACCGTGATCATCCTTTGCAACTACTCTTATCGCAAATGTTCCTTTCGTACCCCAAGTTTTTTTGGCAGATGCTGTTGCCCCGCTATTAAATGGCCCGACCCAGCTACTGGTTGTACCGTCTCCCCAGTCAAACATATAAGAAATCTTGTCCGACTCAGGATCTGTTGTTGATGTAGTATAAGTGTATTCAGTACCAACTATTCCAGATGCTGGACCACTTGGTGTGGTTGGTTTTACTGGTGGTTGTGATTCTTCAGCGATGGATAATGTTGGATCGCCAAATGGCTGCCATTCCTCCACTGTTTTATAATCTGCTTCATCCATTCCTGAAGTAATGTATCTTTCAAGGGCCTTTGCCCACATTTCTCCAAAGGTTATTGATTTATCAAGTTTGTATGCTTTGAATGTGTCTAAACCTATTTTTCCAATTAATCCCTGTGTCACACCTGTTCCAATGTATCCCCAACCAAGTGCTGTTGCCCCAAATGATCCGATGGCCCCACCATTTGAATTATGGATAAGCGCCCAATTGAAACAATTTGAATCTGAGGCAAATTTAGCTGTGGAACATGCTTCAACGGTAACAATAGGTAATTTAGCCCCATTTGACAATGTTTGTATGTCAGAAGTTCTAAATCCTCCTGCAGGAGTTGGTACCCAAGTATTATGATCATCATGTGGGTGGGTAGCCCAAATGTTTGTATTTCCATGCCCTGAAAAATCAACAAAACCGCACCCCGAATTAATGGCATTTTTAATATTAGCGACACCAGTTGGAATCAAACTTGTTAACATCCCATTAGTCGCCCAAAGTTTCGTCGCAATAAAACCAGTCATTAAATCGACCACTTTTTGATTGGCATATTCGCCTTCATCGACGATATCGTCATCAGCGAATGAATCTCCGCCAGCAACTATGAGATTAGGGAACCAATCTTGTTGATAGCCCGGAGTATTTTCATAGGTTTTAATTTTATTCACACAAGCAGTGACCTGAGACTCAGTTGTACATGCAAGTCTTGCGAGATATACATCTGGATGCAGGTCTACATCATCGGTTTGCCCCTCCCAATTATATTCTCCAAATATATCATTATCGCTGGAATCCCAGCTGCAAAAACCACCTACACCGTCATATATATCTGCATAATATAGATCGCTCACAAACACTTCAGGGTTAGGTTCTTCGCCCGATAGATAAATATGTGTAGTTCTTGTTGGAAACTTAACGCTGCCTCCAACCAATAGAATGTTGACTGCGGCCCAATTTTCAATTGCGTTTTTAATGAAATACTTAATTTTTTCCTGGTTGTCTCTGCCCGTTGCCGGGAAGTAAGTTCCACCATAGATTTCGGTTAAGCTAACGAATTTAGATGTAACTCCTCTGCCAATTTTGTGTGTAATAAGTGGTGAGATTTCCTCACTAAACTCAGATGGACCTATCACAACTAGTTGATAATTATCAAGATATGAGGTTTGTACTATTGTAGGCTCGTATTCAATTACTACGTCTACGTCCCCTGCCCATTCAATTATTTTTTCTGCCGGATGATACTTAATTGGATAAACTTGTAAATCAACGATTACACTCAATTCTCCATTGTAACGTCCACATCCAACATCATATTCAAACCAAACCGAAGGATACGGTTCTGTCCCATAATCTAAAGGTTGCCCTTGATTTATTGGATCTTGACCAACAACAGCCCTCTGCGGAGTTGGTATTACGTCCTTTGAAATTGTTTTTATTTGGATGTTACTTGGCGTAACAGTTACACTTATTATTCTTGTTCCAAATGGGAAATAAAACTCATCGGTATAACTAGGTAGCATTGGTTTATTTTGCCTCATCAAAACGGAATTAGTTCCGTCCATACTAACTACCACATATTGGTTTTGTTCATTTATTGCAGGTTGCGAAAAAGCCACAAATACAATTTTCTGCTCTGTATTTCCAATAGCTAAGACAACAGCCCCAAGTCCACTAATTACAAAAATTCCCACTACAACTATTGACAAAATTCTTCTCACTTTTTTACCCCCTATATTAACAAGTGTTAATTATGTAACTCGATTTGCTTATTTAAAGTTTATTACAAATTTTTGATGGAGTTTATAATTTTATGTCCTCATTAAAAATATTGCTTAAAATAAATTTTTTTACAGTCTCCATGTCTGAGTCCAAATATACGGCTCCAATTAATGCTTCTATTGCATTGGCTAGATTTGTGGGATTTTTTTCACCGTTTTGTTTTTTCTCACCTTTACCAAATAACAAAAATCTGCCAATGTCCAACTCTTTGGCCTTCTCTGCTAAGAAGTTATTGTTAACAAGAATCGATCTTCTACGAGTTAGTTCGCCTTCTGAAAAATATTTGTTACTTTTGTATAATTGCTCAGCTATGACAAAATTAAGTAAACCATCCCCTAGAAACTCCAATCGTTCGTTGTATTCGATTGGAACAAGTGCTTCAAACGCATATGTTTTATGTGTTAGGGCATTTTTCAAAAGATCTTTGTTGCTGAATTTGTAATTCAGTTTACTCTCAATTAATTCGAAATCGTCTTTTGTCATACTAGGCACCTTTCAATATTACTTTCATATTACTTAGTTAAATGATATATATTCTAGTATCTTTTTACCAACATCAGCATCATCAAGCGAGTTTATGAAATGTTCTTTGTCTTTGAATGGTCGATTTGCTAAAATTCTTATTGCTCGCTTTCGACCGATCCCAGGTATGGCTTCTATTGTCGCCCTAGTTGCATTGTTTATTTCGAGAGGAAATGGAACTGCTGTTACAGATCTGTAACCGTAGTCTATAATTTTTGCATCAAAAAAATTGTGTAATGCAAGAACCCCCGGCAAACCTACAAGTAAAGGATAACTGCCAAGCTGCCTACCGAATGTAACTTTACCTTCATACGTTTCAGTAAATATGTTCTTTAAAATTGTATCTTTTGGAAGTATCTTTTCTAGCAAGGGTCTTTCGATGTTTTCTCTCACATGTCTTTTAAACCGCTGAAACTCATACTTATGTTTCGATATTATTTTGTTTCCAAAATTAGACATTCGCGTTCCAGGAATTGGTATTATCTGACGCAAATTAATCCGTCTAAGAAGAAGCCCATCATCATATATTTTTTTTAGAAATTCATAATCCAACTGAAAAGTCTTTTTTGTTTCTCCCTCAAGTCCGAAGACAAAATTAAGTCCCGGTAATAGCTCAGGCATTCCATTGCTGCCTCTTTTTGAACCGACATCGTTTAGAAGTTTTACTGCACTATAAACTTCATCAGCCGATGCTTTGAGGTTATTCTTTTTTATTACAAATGGGTCAACACTCTCCACTCCAAAAGCAGCAACATCACCAGATGTGTGATAATTTATAATTGTCTTGGCGATGCGTCTACATTCTTTAGGATATCGTGCAATGATGCCAGGGTTGGCATTATCTATGTGAAGCGTTTTTAGATCTGGAGCTATCGCTCGAATGCTTTTGAACAATTTTTCCAAAGCATCTGGGTTCGGTTGTGGAAACTCCAATTTTTCTGCATTTTTTGCCATATATGAAAAAATACAGGGTTGATTGCCCAACCTGAAATGTCTAACACCAGCACCATACAATGCCCCAATCTCATCGGTTATATCTTTTATAGGCCGGAAATCTGGAGACCCTTTGCTTGGTTCACTGCAAAAAGAGCATCCCCCAACTATGCTTCTTGAGCATCCTCGATATGTTTCAATCTCAGCAATTAAATAATCGGGGAAAAAAGGGTGTTGACTAACTATCGAAGACCCTTTTACAGCAAAATTTCTGATGACACTTGCATTCTTTCGACATTGAGAAGAATTTACTTTTTCAACATCGAGTTTATTTTTTAATAATTCAGAAACAACGGTTTCACCGTCACCTTTTACAATAAGATCAAAAACATCTTTAACAAAGTCGGTCGCTCTAACTTCTTTTCCGCCAGCCATGCCAAAACCATGCCATGCTGCTGGTCCGCATAGAACTTTCAGAGGTTTAGAAATTCCACCCAAAATAGATACAAGCTCATTGGGACTCACTGGAAAACCGGAGAGATACCTTCCTGGAACGGACATGCCCGCAATAACTATGATTAAATCAGATTTTGATAAAACATCCAGCAAGGATCTATCGTTTCTAATTTGATCAATGGTTAAATAAAAAACCTGCGCAGTTCTATCAAAACTACGTATTGCACCAGCTATGTATCGAGGGTACGGACTGATATATGGTGGCACACCAAGGCATGTTGGTTCATCAACATAACCATCCAGTATTGTTACTTTCAACATATCCTCAGTTTAATTTTAAAAAATTTAAGTTTTAAGTTCGTTAAGGATGATCTCTGCAGTCCACTTTGCTACATTGCCAGAAACAGACGGGCATTTGTCCACATGAGCACCCGCTTTTTCAAATTCTTCATAGTCTTTTGGGTCCAAAAGATTAAAAGTTCTACCAAAGAGTTTCATATGTACGTCTTTGCAGATCGGTGATCCATACTCTTTTACAAACCTGTCGTAGAGTTTTTTTGAATATTGGAATACTCGGCGTTTTCTATCACCCTTGCTAAAATTTTCATAATCTCTGCCAGCAATAGAGCTTATTGCTGCCAATCCTCCGACTAATGCTCCGCACGTACCATTTGCTGATAAAGCAGTTCCTCCAGCCAAGGCATCAATTGCTTTTATTGTTGCTTGATCTCCAACTTTAAGTGTTTCCATCAGGGCAGCAAGAACGCATTGTGGGCAGCTTCCTCTTTCTGCTTCATACTTAAATGCTAGATTGTATGCTTCTTCAATCAGTTTATCCTTTGATTTCATAATAAACATCTCTTCGAATTTTGTATTTTTATCCATACATCTGTGATGAAAGCTGTTGCACAGTTGGAGCACTTGGTTTTGATTGTTTCATAAATGCTCGTATCCTATTTTCAATTTCTTCGGCCTCTTTGTATAATGGTTCTGGATCAATTTTCATCTCTGGGAGAATCTTGTCCAATTTTTCTAACAGTAGTCCTGCTGCCCGTGAGTCTGGATAAGATGTATGGGCTTCCGCAAGTAGACAGATTACATCGCGTTTCAAACGTGCCCCTTCATATAGAAGCACACCAGAATCACCTGTTATCATGCCTTCTTTCACTTCTTCAATACTATATTTCTTTAGAATGTCTTTCATCTTGGGTGTGCTACCAATTCCAAATACATTTAGTTTTTTTGCATCTATTGCATTTGTTCCTTCTAAAGTGACAATTATTTTGCATCCTTTTTTCTTAGCCCAATCAAAAATTTCATCCACCAATGGTTTTACGATGTCCCACGGAGGCATAAATTCAGAAATTATCACAACAAGTTGATCACATGAGCCATTTAGTCCACATGTTTTCTTTCCCGCGTATATTCTTACGGGTGGAGATGGATACGAATTATGAATGACCGTTGCAGGCATGAAATATCTTGAAATAATTGCCCCCACCTCATCAAGCTTTAAAGAATCAATGATGAAGCGTCCAGCAATCGAGCTAATCAACCCAACTGTTGGAAATGCAACCACCAGCATCGAATTTGATAAATCTAATTCTTTGTACTCTGTTAGTTCAATATCCTTCATAGTTTCTAGCTCCCTTGGAGCAGAATATGCTTCATACATACTTAAAAGTTATTCGATCTGCATTATACGATTAGTTAGTTCAGATAATCTCTTGATTGTATAATCGGCTTTAATGTTTATACCAACAACAGTACATCCTGCGGATTTTCCGGCTTTTACGTCGCTATCTGTGTCCCCAATCAATACGACGTCTTTGGGTTTAACATTTAAAACACTGCAAGCTTTGAAGACGAGATCAGGATACGGTTTTCCTCTTAAAACTTGGTCGCTGGTCATAACAATATCAAAATACTTTTCAATATCAAAGTTTTTCAAGATTTGATGAGTACACTGTTTTGGCGTGTTAGTAATAATGCCCGTTTTGTATCCCTTCAATTTTTCCAATGTGCTTATTGTATCAGGATATATTTTAATTGCACCTAAATGCTTGCCATATGCGCTAGTGCAGAATGTTCCGACTTCTTCATTTAGATTCATTTTTTTCAGGTTGTCATATAGATCATGACCCCAATACTTTTCAATGAATTCGTTTCTAGTGAGTTCTTTGTGACCAAAAGCTTTTAGAGCAGCATTTAAAGCCAACACCCAAGAATCTAATGAATCTACAAGTACGCCGTCCATATCAAAGAGAATTGCAGCGGGTTTTATCTTCATATCTTCATCTCGGCGGCTGTGTATACTAGGATAAAACAAAAATGTTTCCCTAAAAGTGTTAACTTTAATACAAAAACATTAATGAATGAAACGTCTTTACCATACGATTTAATATGGAGGATATCTGGATTGAAAAATACCGACCTAAAACCCTTGAAGATGTAGTAGGTCAAGAAGAAATCATAGAGCGGTTAAAGGCGTATGCAAAAACAAAAAATGTTCCTCATCTTATTTTTGCAGGAACCGCTGGCACAGGAAAAACTACATCAGCTCTAGCTCTTGCAAAAGAAGTATTTGGAGAAACTTGGAAACAGAATTTTATAGAACTAAATGCAAGCGATGAGCGAGGAATAGGAATCATTCGAGGAAAGATAAAAGATTTTGCACGAACTGCACCGATTGGTAAAGCAAAATTTAAGATTATTTTTTTGGATGAGGCGGATCAACTTACTCCAGATGCACAGGCGGCATTGAGAAGAACGATAGAAAAACACACCCACATATGCAGATTCATTCTTTCTGTAAACTACTCATCCAGGATAATAGAGCCAATACAATCTAGATGTACTGTTTTCAGATTCAGGCCCATAAAAGCTGAAGACACAAAAAAATACATGAGAAAGATAGCATCCAACGAAAAACTCGAGATAACACCAGATGGACTTGAAGCGCTTATTTTTATTTCTCGCGGAGATATGCGTAAAGCAATAAATGTTCTGCAGGTTGGTGCATCTATCAACAAAAAAATAACCGCTGAACTCTTGTACGAAACAAGTGCTACTGCAAAACCTGAGGATGTTAAAACATTGATCAATTCCGCGTTAACAGGCAACTTCATGGCTGCACGAAATCAACTTTATGACCTTTTGATAAGATACGGACTTAGTGGTGAAGACCTCATCAAGCAAATACATCATGCAATATTTGATCTTGCCATACCTGAAGAGACCAAGATAACATTAATAGAAAAAACAGGTGAAGCAGAATTCAGACTCACTGAAGGAAGTAACGAACAAATACAGCTGGAAGCACTGCTCGCACGCTTTGTCTATGAAGGTGGCAAGCTAAGGTAGCCTTTTAATAAAATCATCAATGATTTTTTCCAGTTCCTTTGCGGTTTTATCACCGACACAATATCTTACACGGACTATTGATTTATTTGCTTTTAAAATACGACTTATGTCGATTGGTGTGCCACTAACAACAATATCGCAATCTGCATTGTTTATAGTTTGTTCCAGTTCTTTTATTTGCTTCTTTCCATATCCCATCGCTGGCAAAACATTGGACAAATGTTGATATTTCTTAAAAGTCTCAACTATCGAACCAACTGCAAAACTTCTTGGGTCAATTATCTCTTTTGCACCATAGGTTTCAGCAGCAATTTTTCCAGCACCAAACTTCATACCACCATGGGTAACAGTTGGCCCATCTTCAATAACTAAAACTCTTTTGCCTTTAATCATCTCTTTTTCATCAGCAGTTATTGTTGAAATACCTTCTACGATTTGGGTTTTTGGATTAACCTTTTTTATATTTCTTCGTACCGTCTCAATATCTTCCTTTTTTGCAGTATTAACCTTGTTTATAATAATAATATCTGCTTGTCTTGTGTTTAATTCGCTAGGGTAATAAGTCAATTCATGACCAACTCGATGAGGATCAGCAATAGTTATGAATAAATCTGGTTTAATGAATGGAAAATCGTTATTTCCTCCATCCCAAATAATAAAATCTGCTTCTTTTTCGGCTTCAATAAGAATTTTCTTGTAATCAACACCGGAAAAAATGACCCCACCCATATCTATGTAAGGCTCGTATTCCTCTCGCTCTTCAATGGTACAATTGTATTTATCAAGATCTTCATAGGCTGCAAAACGCTGAACTATCTGTGTGGTTATGTCCTGGTCATATGGCATGGGATGACGGATTGCCGCTACCTTGTGGCCTTTTTTCTGCAGTATGTCAAATATTTTTCTTGAAACCTGTGATTTACCAGACCCAGTTCTAACGGCACAAACAGCGATTACGGGTTTGTTTGATTTAATCATTGTATTTTTTGTTCCCATCAAAACAAAATCAGCACCAGCTGCATTAACAATAGCTGCTTTTTCCATAACATACGAATTAGTTACATCACTGTATGCAAAAATAACTATGCCGATATCTTTTTCGTTTATTAGCTTAGTCAGATCCTCTTCAGGGTAAATCGATATGCCATTTGGATAAAGCTTACCACATAATTTAGCAGGGTATTTTCTGCCAGCAATATCAGGTATTTGAGTGGCAGTAAATGCAACAACATCATAGTTTTCATTATCTCTAAAATAAACATTGAAATTATGGAAATCTCTACCTGCCGCACCCATTATGAGCACTTTTTTTCTACCCGTCAAAGATAAACACCTGTCAACCAACGGCTAATCCGCTATATATTTAAAGATTTTTCCAGGGGTATAAAACTACTAAATAAGTGATATGCATCAAAGTTTTTCGAACTTCCTGGCTACCTCTTTGGCTACATCCAATGTCGTACTATTTCCACCAACGTCGTATGTCTTTACTTTACCTTCTTTTATAACTGATGCAATCGCCTGTTCAAGTTTCGTGGCTTTTTTCTTTTCACCCATCCAATCAAGCATTAATTTTACCGTAAGAAGCATTGCCATCGGATTCACTTTGTATTGACCTGCATATTTTGGTGCTGAACCATGGGTTGGTTCAAAGACGGCGTAGTTGTCGCCTATGTTTCCGCTCGATGCAAATCCTAGACCGCCGACTAGTTGTGCAGCAAGGTCTGATATAATGTCTCCAAACATGTTTGAAGAAACTAAAATATCGTAATCCTGTGGATTTTTTACAAGCCACATGCACATTGCATCAACGTTTGTCTCTTGATATTTAATATCAGGATATCCCTGAGCAATTTTTCGCGCTTCTTCAAGCATCATGCCGCTGGTTTCTCGTACTACATTTGGTTTTTCAACAAGTGTGACTGATTTTCTTTTTTGCTCTTTGGCATATTCAAAGGCCTGCCTCACAATATTTTGGCATGCCTTTCTAGTAAAAATACGACATGAAACAGCAATATCTTCTAAAGGAGTGTTTTCAAATTTTTTCATCTTCTTATTAATCATCAATGCATCAAAGACTATTTTTGGCAGAGGTCTAAATTCAACACCAGCATACAGATCTTCAGTGTTTTCCCTAAAAATAACGATATCTATGTCATCTTTGTAGTTTAATGGATTACCAGGATAAGCTTTGCAAGGTCGCAGATTTGTATGAAGATTAAACATCTGTCTTAATTTAACTATGGGGCTTGAATAGACTAGGCCTTTATTTTGGAGTTTTGGTACGAGTTCCTTTTGTGCATCACCACTAGGTTTGGATGTAATGGCACCAAATAGACAACAATCTGTTTCTTTCAGCAGTTTAACTGTTCTCTCCGGTAGTGGATCTCCTTCTGTTTTCCAGAATTCCCAACCTATGTCTCCAGGGATATATTCTGCATCTAAATCAATTACATCAAGAACAATTTTTGCTGCATCCATCACGTCTTTACCTATGCCGTCTCCAGGGAGTACAGCAATCTTATATTTTGCCATAGATGGGCGTAATCATGCACATGTTTTTAAAGCTTTTTTGAGCTAAAAATTGGATTATTTTCTAAGTTCGCCAATGGTAGTTACGCGTTCGGCAAACGCGTTATGTTTATGAATTGATTCTTCACTCTCGCTTCTAACTACCACCATTACATCATCAGGTAGCTTCTTGTATTTTTTCAAAAGTGTACTTAAGATATCTCTAACTACATCCTCGACAAACTTTGGGTTTTTGTGTGCATCAATAACTAGCTGTGCTTCATCTTGGCGCTTTAAAATGCTGTAGGTTGGGCTACTAAATGCCTTTTCTACTATTTCGATTAAATCATTGGCGTCGACTGAACGATCATCGCCAGGAACTTCTATCATAAGAGTTGTAATATTTCTTTGGTTATGAGTTGGAGTAATACTTTTTTTTCCGTATTTTCCTATCTTTTTTACTGTTTCCATAGCGCAAGGGCATGCAGTCATTCCAATTGCTTTTACACCAATTAGTTTCTTTACCTCACCTGTTTTCTTTGCCCGTGCTTCTGCCACGAGTTTGTACGGTTCCAATCCCTTTTTACCTGAAGGGTAAACTCGCTCCAAGAAATAATCGGCCTCTGCTTTTACTTCGGAAAACGTTGCATACTCATGCTTCTCAAGTAGTAGCTTTGCTGTTTTGGCGCAAAAAGATTCTAGATCAGATACGGGTTGTTTGATATTAGTATCGATGATTTCTGAGATCAGTTCCAGGTTACGTGACATGTGGCTTCCTTTCTGGGATGCAGGAAGATCGACAAAAAGATCCATTTTAACGACCAACGAAATGGCAGAGTCTCTACCTGGTCTTTTTATATGAACAAGTTTTTTTACGTCAGTAACCCCTACGCGAGTTAACTTGAAATTCGACTGCGAAGGGCTGGATTGAACATCTGGTAAATCTATGGATCTAATTAAAATCACCCTACAGCAAAATAAACATCGTTTTAATTAACGTTCGCATTTAACCCAGTTTTGCAAAAAGTAAAATAAACCCTTCCATATTCGGAGAAGTAAAAGTGCCGCTGTGGCTTAGAGGTATAGCGATTCCTTGGTAAGGAATAGGTCGAGGGTTCAATTCCCTCCAGCGGCTTGTTAATACTTTCTTTCAATTGATCCTGGGGAGACATAAATATGAGTTTGAAAATCAAAAACAATGTGTATTGGGTAGGCAAGATTGATTGGGAACTAAGAAAATTTCATGGGAACGAATATTCAACACATCGCGGATCCACCTATAACTCTTATTTGATTAAAGAAAATAAAACTGTGTTAATTGATACTGTTTGGAAACCGTTTTCAAAAGAATTTGTAAAAAACCTTGCTAAAGAAATTGATTTAAAAAAAATTGATTATGTAATCGCAAACCATGCAGAGATGGATCACAGTGGTGCACTTCCAGAATTGATGAGCTACATACCAGATACACCGATTTACTGTACGGCTAATGGAGTAAAATCATTGAAAGGTCATTATCACAAAGATTGGAATTTCCATCCAATAAAAACAGGCGAAAGGTTATCGTTAGGTAAAAAAGAATTGGTATTTATCGAAGCACCAATGCTTCATTGGCCCGACAGTATGTTTTGTTATTTGACTGGCGATAATATTTTATTTAGTAACGATGCATTTGGCCAACATTATGCATCAGAATTCATGTTCAATGATCTCGTCGCCCAATCAGAGCTATTTGTTGAATGCATGAAATATTATGCCAATATACTAACTCCATTTAGTCAATTAGTCGATAAAAAAATAAAAGAAGTTTTATCGTTAAAACTTCCTGTCGATGTTATTTGTACAAGTCATGGAGTAATATGGAGAAATAACCCAACGCAGATTGTTGAAAAATATCTACAGTGGTCAAACAAGTACAAAGAAAATCAGATAACAATTCTCTACGACACCATGTGGGATGGCACTCGTGTTATGGCTGAGCACATTGCAAAAGGGATAACAGAAAGCGACAAGAAAGTAAACGTAAAATTATTTAATATGGCAAAAAGTGACAAAAACGATGTTATTACGGAAATCTTTAAATCAAAAGCTATTTTGGTTGGATCCCCTACGATAAGTCGAGGAATATTGACGTCCATTGCATCGATTCTAGAGGAGATAAGAGGACTGGGATTTAAGGATAAGAAGGCTGCTGCTTTTGGTTGCTATGGCTGGAGTGGAGAGTCGGTAAAAATGATTATTGATAATCTTAAGACAGCAGGATTTGCCGTTATCGATGAAGGTTTAAAAGTAACTTGGAATCCTGATGAAGAGAGCAGAAAAAAATGTCTTGAATATGGTAAAAAACTGGCAAAAGAATTCAGTTAGTTTTTGATTTCGGTTATGTCAACTCATATGTTTTTTAATTAGTGCTTTTATCGTGCCAGATGTTCCAACTGTTTCAATCTCTACTTTTTTGGACGAAATCTTTTTTATCGATTTTAAAAGTTTTATTGCGTTTTCTTTTTCAGTATGGCTACACTTTAGTATTCCATTCGTGCCATCGAATCTAATGAGACGTAGGTTCATCGCACTAAAATCCTTATTAAAAACATGTTTACATTGTTCTTTAAGTTCATTAATAATTTCAGATTTGTCGATGTAGACCTTTCCAGAAGATTGTTTGATAATAAATCCTATGTATCTATGCCTTCTGCCCTCTTTGACTATATACAGCACCTTCAAAAATTTGTTTTTTTTATTCTGACTCGATACGAGGTGCAAGTAAATACGTCACATGTCCTTTGCTGTCGGCGATATCAAACTCCACACGAATGGGATTGTCATTACCAAGCTGCATTGTTATTTCGCCATCTCCTCTTACAGACTTTATCATGTTGCTGAAGTAATCAATAGAAAAGAGACTTTTGCATTTGCTTGAAGAAGTTAATTCAACGAGCATATCCTTTGGCAATTTAAGATTCACTGTATCGGTATCGCCCTCTGCAAATAGTTCAAAATTGTCTTCGTTAACAGTTAGTGCAATATGATCTGAAACCGCCTCAGATGCGCGTACACCCTGATTTAGTTCAGACGCTTTTATAACTATTTTTGCAGGAAGACTAAGATTTGGCATCTTTGGGTCAGGCATACCTGCTGTGTCAATCAAACCCATCTTTCTAACAAGGTTACCAATTTTAACTATCAAACGATTTGCTTCTTCATCGTATTCAAGAGATACTATGTCTCCAGCACTTGAAAGGCGCATTATTCCGCCCAGCTTATCCATGTCGATGCCTAGTTCCATCTCATCTGCTTTGAATTCATCAAAAGCCTTGCTTTTAATCTGCAAATCAACCATGGCCACATGAGCTGGATCAACAGCGCGTAGCGATATACCTTTTGACGAGATATTAAATTTCACTTCATTAACAAGTGGAGATATTACGTCAATTATTCCTTTGAGTACTTCTGATTTTACTTTAGCATTAAACATGTTCATTTCCTCCCCGAAACAAACTATTATTTTAAACGAAAATGCAATTGTTGTTTATAATGATGACGGTATTTTACCTGCTACGGAAAGCTTTTGCATACCACTAAAGAAGCATATCCATCGAAACCTGTTCGCAATCCGCGGTCATCTATAAATTGCGCGTTCGTACCACGCCATGCAGTATACCCAACAAAACCAAATACGGCCACTGTGTGATTCCCCTCAATGCGTATTTTACTGGGGTTAGGCCTCATGGGTGTAGGCAAAGGTGTGATTTCTGTAAAAGCCTTTGTGTCATCTAGGTAGGTACAATATACTCTTGGAGTTACTTTCATACCAAATATTTTATAGCGCAGGGGAATGATGTCAAATAGTCTATATTTTAAAATTATAGTAAATGGAATCCTAAACGCAAAAGATGATCTCCAATGAAACCCTCCACCCCATGATCTAATTCTAACTAAACCACTTACTTTTATCGTTGAGTTATTAAAAGAAATTGTACTGTTATCCCCGCCACCAAACAAATCACTACATTTTTCATTGATAAGCTCAAGAATCTGACTCTCTTGCAATGATGTATTGGTCTGAGCTGTAGAAACACTTGCTAGATTGCAAAGTAAAAGAATCGACAATGAAGCTATAACTACCAATTTTTTGGTGATTTTATCCATAAAGTATACCTTTAAGTTATCTATATATATCAAACTATATTAATATTATGGCTAAAATTAATAGTATTCTAGTTCTCTCTCCATTTATATTCGCACTTAGCACATGTAAAAAATCTTGTCTCCGGTTCATCACTGCCCCTCATTTGTCTTAAAATCCAATACGCCTCGTTATGCCCACATTTGGGACATTTTACCTTGGTTTTTGGGAGAACATTGATTTTTTCTTCAAAGACTGCAACTTCTTTCTTTGTCTGTTTGGTAACAACTAAATTGGTACCAGTTTTCTTTTTTTCAAGTCCACACTTAAAACAAACAAAAACATTTCCTTTTGGGTACATCAGCACCTTACATTTAGGACAAAACATATAGTTTAACACTTCCTTAAAGCATCTTTTATTATCTTATTGTGATCAAATGCCAATTTCGGTAAATGATTCAAGTCAAAAAACTTTGCGTCAGAAGCATCGTCATTGCTTTTTAATTTTCCACCACGCACATCAAGAAGATAAATAACCGAAACAGTATGGCCCCTTGGGTCTCTATTTGGATCGGAATAAACACCTAAAAGACTATTTATTTTTGTTTTCAGGCCAGTTTCCTCAAATACCTCTCGCATAGCTGTATCTTCGGTTTTTTCGTTGTATTCCACAAAACCACCTGGTAAAGCCCATTTACCCTTGAAGGGATAATTTTTCCGTTTGATTAAAAGAATCTTTTTGTCTTTTAGTATTAATCCATCTGCTGTTAACTTTGGAGATTTATAACGCATCAATTCAAAAGAATAGCTTCTTTCCTATTTAACATTTAACAAAAAAACGCTACAATTCTGATTCCAGTAATGACTCCCAAAGAGGTGGTAAATCTTTTTGTAACTCTGATTTCCACAAGGAAAGTTCAAAACCGTCGATTTCTTCGACTTCTTCTTCTGATTTAATATTTTTTAAAAATTTGTCCAAGATTGATAGGGGTATCCCTTCACTTTTTTTCAAGTCGCATCCCTCCTTTATTGATAGATATAATAATGAAAAAACACTTTATCTATCTTTTCAGCAGGTAGATATGTAAACGCATATGTAGATTTAATTTTTAAACGAAAACTCGTTCAGTAAATTACAAAAACAGCAACGCTATTCCAGTCCACTAAACGGGCTCGTGGTCTAGTTGGTTATGACGTTTCCCTGACACGGAGAAGGTCTTGAGTTCGAATCTCAACGAGCCCATCCTTCTAGGATAAATCTTATAAACAGGAAGTTTATACGCTATCAAACTTTAAGAAAATAGTATATATGAAAAAAACTATATGGCAAAGTTGAAGTTATCTTGAATGGAGGTAAAATATTATGGCAGATAAACAACACTTGAACCTGGTAATTATTGGTCATGTCGATCACGGAAAATCCACAACAGTTGGAAGAATATTACTTGATACTGGACAGTTCCCTGCTCACATGATCGAGAAATTTAAGGAAGAAGCAAAAGCAAAAGGAAAAGAGAGCTTCGTACTCGCATGGGTATTTGATCAGCTCAAAGAGGAGAGAGAAAGAGGTTTGACAATAGATGTCGCTCATAAGCGATTTGACACTGATAAGTATTACTTCACGATTATCGATGCTCCTGGTCATAGAGACTTCGTTAAAAACATGATTACTGGAACTTCCCAAGCAGATGCTGCAATTCTTATTGTTGCAGCACAACATGGAGTCATGGCTCAAACAAAAGAGCACATGTTCCTTGCAAGAACGCTTGGTGTTAAACAGATGATAATTGCAATAAATCAGATGGATGCAACAACGCCACCATACGACAAAAAGAGATACGAGGAAGTAAGAGCCGATGTTGAAAAACTTGCAAAGAGTGTCGGATACAAGGATGAACAAATACAGTACGTACCGATTTCTGCATTCAACGGGGACAATATCAAGGCAAAGGGCAAACTAACCTGGTGGACTGGAGACACAATTCTTCAAGCCGTTGATAAATTCACAGTTCCGGAAAAACCAATCCATTTACCACTAAGATGGCCAATCCAAGATGTTTACACAATAAAAGGAGTTGGCACAGTTCCTGTCGGTAAAGTCGAATGTGGTGTTATGAAACCAGGAATGCAACTTATTTTCAAACCAAGTATGAAGCCTGGCGGTATTGTCGGTGAAGCAAAAACCATTGAAATGCACCATGAAATGATTAACCAAGCAGTACCTGGTGATAACATTGGTGTAAACATGAGAGGCATAGCCAAGAACGACATTCGCAGAGGAGATGTCGCTGGACCAACTAACGATCCACCAACAGTTGCAAAATCGTTTATTGCACAGATAATGGTATTAAACCACCCATCTGTAATTACTAAAGGATATACGCCGGTATTTCACTGTTATACAGCCCAAGTTGCCTGTAGAATCGAAGAGATCCAAAAGAAACTTGATCCAAAGACTGGACAAGTAAAAGAAGAGAACCCCGATTTCATAAAAACCGGTGACGCAGCGATAGTAAAGGTTATTCCAACACGTCCGATGGTTATTGAATCTTCAAAGAAGATACCACAACTTGGAAGATTTGCCATTCGTGATATGGGACAAACAGTAGCCGCGGGTATTTGTCTTGAAGTAGAAGAAGCCAAATAAGCTGGCTTCACTCTACTTTTTATTATTTTATTTTTATTAGTAAAATAATCTATTTGGAGCACATGGAATGGCGCAGAAAGCCCGGATATCACTAATAAGCACTGATGCTAAGAAGATAGATGAAGTTTGTAATCAGATTAGAATGATTGCTGAAAGAACGGGCGTGGCACTTAGCGGCCCAATTCCACTTCCTACAAAACATCTTAAGGTTCCGTGTAGAAAATCCCCCGATGGCGAAGGTACAGAAACCTATGATCACTGGGAGATGAGAATACACAAGCGATTGATAGACCTGGATGCAAGTGACAGAGCACTTCGTCAACTGATGCGTATTCAAGTTCCAGATGGGGTCAATATCGAAATTGTTTTAAGGTCTTAAAAAAGACAAAAACTCTTTTTATATAGTTATACTTACACCTTCTTAGTTTTAACATGCTGAGGTAGCAAAGTACGGCCCAACGCGCCGGACTTGAGAGCCGTTTCTACGAAAGGGGATCGGGAGTTAAAATCTCCTCCTCAGCGTAAAATTAGTTATAACTAAAGAAAGATTAAAAGAAAAAAAGAGATAGTTTTTAGAGAGTTTATTCAACTATACTATGGGTAGAAATACCATGGAAATAGCAATTGCAAGATATACAAAAAGATTTCCAAAGCCAAATCCCATACAAGCAAACTAGCTAAAACCCATACTATTAAAATGTCTCCAAGAAGGTCGAATAACCCCGCAAATAACTCAGCTATAGCACTAACTATCACCTGTATAATCTCTATACCTGATTCTATGAGTATCAAAATAAAAATTAGTAGGATTCCAATTATAATGAAAGTAGCGGGTTCCGGCCCACTGTCTTCAATTTGATCCAATATTGCTAGAGCATCTGCTAGTGGTAAAACTTGTAAAAACTCCTCGATTCCTAGCCAGAATTCATCTGGCACTATCCAGCCTGTGCCTGGTATATACATTTCACCAGCCATATTACGTAAAAATCCACCCCAATGTCCTTGGGTAGGGCTAGAAGGTAAAAGATTAAATGCTGTTGATAATTCTATAAGTTCATCAGACTCAGCAACAATATTCTGCATATCTCTAGAGTGGCTACTTTCAAGATATTGAATTAAAGATATGATTGCCAATTCTTGCTCTGAATATTCAACTGCCTCAATACTTACTTTTTCCTGAACAGGCCCTGCTATACAAGTTGCCGAAAGCAATATAATACTTGCAAAAACAGCAAAACCTGCCAATATGGTTTTCGTCTTATTCATTTTTCTTCACCTTGCCAATCATTAGCATATGTTTTATATATTATTCCAAATATATAAATATTTTGATAAATTTTAATCTTACATGCATACTTTCATAGAAAAGACGCATTCAACAAAACAAGATAAAACAGTTTTTACTCTGATTTTATTTCAACATTACTATTCCCACGCCATCCAACGGACACATTACATTCTAACTTAATCCTATCTCTTTTCGCAATATGGATACAAAGAATATGTCACCATTTGGTACATTGGTAAATGCCCCATACTTACTTTTTAGAAGAAGATTCGGGTATCCGAAGTCGTTTGCCTTAGCAACTTTAAACCCGCTTGTTTTTGAAAATAGCTTAATTACACCTTCGGTTTCCTCTGGTGTAAAGGTGCACAGCGAATATATTAGAGAGCCGTCGTCAATCACTTTTTTTGCAGCTTCTTCCAATATTTTGAGCTGAATTTCTGGAAAATCACCTGATCCCTCAACGTATTTTGCCTCAGGGTTTCTTCTTGCAGCACCAATACCAGTACAAGGAGCATCAACAAGTACTACATCAAACATTTTGTCAGGCACGTCTTCTTCAACTAAAACATTTGCATCATACTCTCTGCATCTCTGTTCAAGTGTCATCCTTTTTTTGGCATTGATTTCATATGCGTGCAGAGTTTTTTTGTTCTTAGTTATAGATGCCATCGAAAGAGATTTTCCGCCGCTTCCGGCACAGAAATCTAAAATTTTGTCTCCAAGGTTTACTGTGATGTATGAGATAAGCTGGCTACTTTCATCTTGAACATGTGCACATCTATTCTTTATTACGGAAGAATATTTTCCTATTGAAGTTGTAAGAACTGCTGTTTCAAGTTTTGAAAGCCCCACCGACATCTTTTCTTTTTCAAGGGTCTCCATGACTTCTGCTTTGCTACTCTTGTTTTGATTCACGCAAAGTGTCGTGGGTGGTTTTTCATTAAGATACCTTGCCCATTCCAATTTATCCTTCAATATGTTTGCTACATAATCTGAGCAGGAATATTGATATTCAAATGAAGCAGCATGAGCATTTTTGTGGGCAAATTCAAGTGCCAATTGCACGTAGCTCTCGGGAAGTTTCCCCATGTTGCGCTCGTCTAAAAGCTTATCATACAGTTTCTTCCACCGCACTACATCGTGTACCGTTTCGGCTACAACTTCTCGTTGTTCTTTTGTAAGATCAGTTGCCGGAAGTATATCTCGCAGGCATCTGCTCATGTTGCCTTTTCTCATGTATTTTGCTACTACTTTTGTTGCAATTTTTTCAAGCATTGGTAAAACACCTAATCTCAACTAAGATTTATAGGTTTGTTATTGTATCAAATATATGATCATGTGCATTCAGAAACTGTTAAATACCATGGTAAATATTCTTATCAAAGCAAAGTTTGAGGGAGGTGAAAAAGGAAAATGGTAAGTATAAAAGAAATAAAGAGCACAATAGCAGTAGCAATAGCCGCAGCATTCGGTTTTATCATAGCTCTAATCTGGAAAGACATTATAATCGGTATAATGACACTTGCAAAACTTTGGCAAGACGGAGCACCCGCAACGTGGGGCGATGCAGGCATTGCAATAGTCATGGGAGTCGTTATAACTGTCGTATCTGTGATCGGAATTGTATATATATCGAAATGGGGCGGAGTAGGACAAAAGTAAAAACTCTCCCTTTTTTTCTTTTTTTAATCTAATTAAATAACCTTTTATTGTTTTTATGAATCGATTTTATCATTGCTGTGAATAAGTATGTATCTTTCATCGTTTTTTTGTACAAGCTCGAAAACCAAGGTTGTTTTTCCTCCGCTGGTAATTATGAAACCCTGCCCATCGTCGTTTATAATCCACTTAGTAACAGTGTAATTTCCCTCTCGAAATTTGAACTCTTCGGAAAGCCATATTGCATGTTTGCTACCACCCCCTACCCTATAAAATATTGCTGAGCCATCTTCAGTTAAACCTGTCTTCAAGGTTCCGCAGTTATTGGGATCTGGATCTACACCAAACGCAAGGTAGATCAAATTGCTGGCAAGATCGAAAGCGTGTATTCTCTTTGTTCCTTCGCCTGCGTTAACTTCATCCACATCTCTTGCTATGCCGCCACTCATCATTGTGTAAAGTTTTGATTCTAGAGTTCTACAGTCATTTTCTATCTGGTTTTCAGCAAGAGTTATACTAAGGTTGTTGTATGCAATTGCTATTATTACAGCTACAGCGGCTATCACAGTTATGCTGATTATAAGTCGGATGGGAATCATTTCAGATGCAATATTATCTGATTTCCTCATGCAATTTCAACCAAATAACAATATCAATTATTTCTGTTGTGGTTCCATAACAAGCGACTCAGCACCACCGTGCCAACTAAGGCGAGGGCGTATTTTGATTATATGCGTTGACTCTGAATTATCATCAATGATAAGTGCAACACCCTTTTCATCTCCTATCTTCTTGATGGACTCTTTGATATCACCGTGCATATATGTAGGGCGTATCCTGCTGAGTGCATCGATATCCTCCTGAGCAGTAAGCCTGTGGCAGATGATTATATCACTATGTGACAGAACCTCTGGTTCCAATGCGCTAGGGCGTTGGGTAGCCATGATTAAAGAAAGACCAGGTTGCCTGCCCTGTCGCATCCATTCATTTATAAAAACATCTTTGCTAATAGTATCCTTATTATTTGGTAAAAATAACTGTGCTTCATCGACAGCTAACCACACCATAGGAATGCCTTTCTCTTCGACATCTAAACCCATTTTTTTCTGTTCATGAATCTTACGTTCTTTTATTCGTTCTTCAAAGATTTTTTCGCCAATAAGGGAGGCTACAATAATCTTTAGATTGGGATCGGGTAAATGACTTACATCAAGAATAGTTATACTTCCTCGGTCGACAAGATCAGTAATCGAAATACCGTCCTTATCAAAAATTCCCCAGGATTCTGCCGTGGTCAAAAAATTCTCAGCAGCACTCTTAACGTTATCATCACATCTCTCATCATTTTTGATGCATTTTAATAAATCATCAATAGAAAACCGATTAGATGACGACCGCATTTTAAGAACTGCCCGTGTCAAAACAACACCAAATGGATCAACAGATTTAACATTGAAAAGTTGACACCAATGATGGGGAGATAGTTCTGAGACTCTGATAGAAAAACTATTTGCATCTATACCTTTACTCTTATATTCCTGAGTAAATTTCTTAGGTACAAGAAGATTTATGTTGATTCCTTCAATTTTACGATTCCATCTAATAAGCTCCTCAGCAACCTCTTTATTTGGAAACCGCGTTGTCCAAAAGATACCAAGAGTATCTATAATCACAACGCCGAGATTGTCTCTGATTTCTTTTTCAAGCTTAGCGATTTCTTCTATGAAAACACCCATCGTGTAGGATTTTCCATAGCCACGTTTACCGCAGATGAGAATAATGTGAGGATGCAAAATATCGACATAAACATCCGCTCCAAGTGATGAATCTAAAGCATAATATCGACCTATGTTCAATAGGCCTTCTGTTTCTCGCCCTTTACGCCCTAGCACATGTAGTTTCTCTGCAATCCTGCTTTCATATCCAATAATGTTTCCTTCCAGTCCTTTTGCCCCCATTATTCAGAAAATTATATAATATAGATTTATATATATTTTGTCATCTCGAGGACTTGAGGAGATTTATTATGGGGGAAAAACTCTGTCCTTATAATGCCATAAGAAAAACAGATCTTAAAACTGTTATTATAAACTGCAGGAACTGCAGTACAGGTAACTCGACGATATTTGATGAAACATGTAGATCAAACATTTTTAAAATACTTCAAACAGAACACGGTGCAGATAGAGTTATACTGAATCATGTTTTCGTTAAAGTTTTTCTTGGAGAGGAATTGGAAACTCTCAAAGAGTTAATTCGTTTCGTTGAAAGCATAGAAGTGTACAGCGATACAAAGCTCCCCTGCAAAGATTTTGAAAAATGCAAGGCATGCGTTTTGAATAAACAAAAAGAAATACAATCAATAATCGATATATCTCATATCGATCCTGTTCTTGCTTACATAAAACTTGAAGAGATACTTAAAAAAACAGGAATATCCGATAAAAAATGTAAAGAATGTGATGGAAAATACCAAGGCATTATATCTGAAATGGTTTCAAAGGCAGAGTTTAAACAACGTATAACCGAAAAAAAATTTGACAGTGATTTCTTCTACACCAACTACATACGACCCTATGTCAGACCAGGATTTATAGACTCTTACATACAGCTTGAGCCACCCCCAGATGCCATTTTTTTAGAATCATATGAAGTGCAACGCAAAGGAGGACGCCCTGTAAGTATATCGCTATATCTCCTTGGAACTCGACCGGAGAAACTTTATTTTGTCGTCCCTCCTGAGTATGATTTACCCCGCACAGAATTATATCTTTTGGAAAAAGTCAGATTGTCTCTATCACGCCATAGGCCAAAGGATGCTTCTTTTATGGATGCAGAGACCGCCCGTGAGTATTTCCAACGTCTGGGCAAGCAAGTACTAGCTAAGTTTGTTAAGGAATATCACCTTGATGTTAACGCAGATAGAATTGATTATCTTGCTGATATCTTTGCACGTTATACGGCAGGCTTTGGCATTCTTGAAGATGTTCTCTTGGATTCTAAAATACAGGATATTTATGTGAACGCTCCGGTGGCCAATAACCCGCTACATCTTGTACTTGAAGGCGAGGAATACACATCCAACGTCTATTTATCTGTTGGTGATATCGATGCTCTTGCATCTCGTTTTAGAACTCTGAGTGGCAGAGCATTTTCGGAAGCCTCACCAGTATTGGATATGGATCTCGAAAGTTATCATACCCGTGTCGCTGCTATTTCTAATCCTCTTACTCCTCATGGCATTGCTTTTGCACTAAGAAAGCATCGCCAAAAACCATGGACATTGACGCATTTCATCGACAATAAAATGATGTCTCCACTGGCGGCAGGTTTTCTCAGCTTCTTGATAGATGGCCAAGCATCATTACTTATTGCTGGCAGCCGCGGGTCAGGAAAGACTTCGCTGCTTAGTGCTTTGATGCTAGAAATACCGCAGCGTTTTAGGATTCTCACTATTGAAGATACAGCTGAAATACCATCGGCTCATCTGCAAAAAATAGGCTATAAAGTACAATCACTTATAACTAAGTCTATGTCGTCTGGATCTGGATCTACTGAAGTAGATCCAACCAGTGCACTCAGAACAGCCCTTCGCCTGGGTGAATCGGTTTTAATCTTGGGTGAAGTTCGAGGCGTTGAAGCAAAGGTTCTATTTGAAGCCATGAGAGTGGGAGCAGCAGGTAATCTGATTATGGGCACCATACATGGATCGACCACCAGAGACGTGTACGAGCGAGTAGTTTATGATATTGGAGTACCGGCGACATCATTCAAAGCGGTGGATGCAGTTGTAATAGCGGCACCCATACGGGCGGAGGGAGGAATAGAACGTAAACGTAGGGTCACACAGATATCAGAGATCACAAAAACAGGATGGACAACCAATCCTGATCCTGATGACATATTTCAGGATGTAATGCTATACAACACAGCAAAAGACGAACTAACATCGACAGATCTACTTGACATGGGCCAATCGCAGGTAATAAAAAGCATTGCTAAAAAATGGGGCATAACGGTCGAAAAAGCGCTTCAGAATATAAAGTTGAGAACGGAGATCAAACAAACAATAGTAGATTGCAGTAACGAAAATAGGGAATTACTTGAGGCACCCGCAACAAGGGATGCCAACAATGCATTTTGGATGTTAATTGAAGAAAGTAAAATACGACATAAAGAAGTAGATTATCAAGAAATAGAGAAAAAATGGAAGAAATGGTTTAACACCTATGTCGGAAGAAAAACAACATGAACAAAGAAGAGCATTGGTTTGAAAGAGGAACAAAATTCTCTAAAAAATATTTTTCATGGTTGGTCAGGAATAACGAAAAAACACAAAATAAGACTAAGAAATATTTCTCGGCAGAATACATGGATAATCTTAATTTCGCAGGACTTGACATTGAACCATTTGACATACTAGTTTTTGCCTATGCTGCTGCTTTCATGACTTTTATCGCTGTTTTTATGATGGATTTGATTGTTGTAGTTTCTTATGCGTCGAGTATTGGAGAAATCGATGTTTTTACAGTGTTATTAATGATAACTGTTTCGATTCTTCTACCACTTATTGTAATGAATTTAGTTGCCAATTATCCTAAAACCTACGCCAGATACGTAAAGATTCATTCTCTTGGCGATATACCTGAAGTACTTAGCTATCTTGTTATGTACCTCAAGTTAGTACCTAATCTTGAAAATAGCGTTAAATTCGCAGCCTCCGAATCATCAACATCTCTTGCAAAGGATCTGCGTAAAATGCTCTGGGACATGGAGATAAGGGTATATCACGGCATTAACGATGCTTTGACAAATTTTGCAAACTACTGGGGCAGATGGAATGACCATTTTAAAAGAGCACTGCACCTTATAAGAAGCTCGATACAAGAACCCGAAGAGGCACAGCGAGTTATCACATTGAATCGTGCTCTTGATGTGGGACTAGACGGAACAAGAGAAATGATGAATCAGTTCGCTGCCAAACTCCATCAGCCTACAATGATCATCTACTCCATTGGGATTATGATACCTCTTGCTATAATCGCCATGCTTCCCACTGCAGGTTTGGTAGGAATGAAAATCACAATTTTTCAAGTTTTCATTTTATATGATGTGATCCTTCCACTGATCGTCTTTCTTTATACGCGTAAAATTCTCCTTTCGCGGCCTGCAACTTTCAACCCACCCAGTATACCTAGCGATCATCCTGATTTAGTAAACACAAACAAACGCAGAAGATTGATTATAGCATTGATTATCGGAATACTTGTGGCATTGCCCGGAATTTTTTTTATGGTAATGCAAACGTTTTTACCTGTGACATCGTCAAACGTATTACTAAACTTTGTAATTGATTCCAATGGATTAAATTCCTATCTTCCAGTTACCTTGTTTATCATATGGGGGATTGCTGCAACAGTTACTCTGTATAGCATCAGCGTATATCGCCCTTACAAAAAAGTAAGAGATGACATTAAGCAAGTTGAGAAAGAATTCAGCGATGCACTATACATTCTAGGTAAAAGAATAGGTGAGGAGAAATCGCCTGAGGAAAGTTTTGCATATACAGCGAACACCATGGAGGGTGCAAAAATAGCAGAGATTTTCAGTCAAACAGGTTATAATCTCATGGCGATGCATACCAATATCAGAGATGCATTATTTAGTTCAGAATATGGATCCTTGAAACATGTTCACTCAGATCGCATCAAGGCAATTATGCGTCTTTTTGTAGAGGGCATACAGAAGAGCCAGAGAGCTGTTAGTATTTCCATTATTCGAATTGCCGATCATCTTAAAGAATTGCAACAGGTTGAAAACAAAATAAAAGACACGTTGTATTCCCTTACCTCTACGTTGCGGTCCACTGCCGCTGTTTTCGCGCCACTGATAGCTGGTATAACACTTGCGATCACTAAACTGATATCAAATATTATTCATTCTATGTCTGGTAAACTCCCCACTGAAAATTTTGTAGGAGATTCTTCAACCGTCTTTACAGGCATTACGGAATCATTTTCGTTAGAAAATGTCCGTCCAGAGTATTTTGTTCTAGTGATAGGTATATACATCATTGAACTTGTTTTTCTATTAACAAGATTTACGAATGGCATTGACGAAGGCGATGATAAAGCAGCATTTATGTATTCTTTGGGCAGGGTGGTACCAACAGCCGTCATAGTTCTCACGATTACAATTATTATTGGCCAAATATTGTTTTCTTCCATTGTTAGAATAGTCTGATTTTTTATCAGGTCACATCATTCTAAGCTTAGATTTTATTCATATGCGAGTAAAAACTAAATAACACATATATGATGTTGTAAAATTGCTTTTAATCTTTAGAGGTAGGTAAATATGGGGGATATAAAATTAATAACTGTTGATATTGAAAAGCCCGAGGATATGAATTTCATATTAGGCCAGACTCATTTTATTAAATCTGCAGAAGATCTCTATGAAACAATGGTAAACTCTGTGCCTGCTGGAAAGTTCGGCGTAGCGTTCTGTGAGGCAAGCGGTGCATGTAAAATACGAAGCGAGGGAAATGACAAAGATCTCAAAAAACTCGCAGAGAAAAACGCAGCAAGCCTTGGTGCAGGGCATTCTTTTATCATATTTATGAAGGATTGCTATCCACTAAATGTGTTAAATGCGATTAAAAATACTCCTGAAGTTTGCTCCATTTATTGTGCAACGGCAAACCCTACAAAAGTAGTAATTGCAGAATCAGAAAACGGGCGAGGAATACTGGGAGTCATAGACGGATACTTGCCAAAGGGGCTAGAAAACAAAGAAGAGATTGCTTTGAGAAAGAAATTTTTAAGAGATATAGGTTATAAACTCTAATACCCGTGTTTTCCGACTAGTGGTACAAATGCACAACCACCCAAATCTTTCGCAATGATTTTTTTGTTCTTTTTTTCCAAAAGTTCAAGTTTTGAAATAAATTGTCCAACTGGTATCAATAGTTTTCCAGTGTCTTTTAACTGTTCTACCAATGGCGGCGGTATGCATGGCGATGCACAGGTCACATAAATACTGTCATATGGTGCATATTTTGGTAATCCTTCTGAGCCGTCCCCCAACTCAACGGTAACATTTTTTATGTCAGCGCGTTCAAGGTTTTTCTTTGCATTATCAGCAAGAGATGGAAACCGTTCGATTGTATATAAATGACCTTTATCACCGATTAATTTGGAAACAATGGCTGCATGATATCCTGAACCTGCACCTATCTCCAAGATTTTTTGTCCTTTTTTTAAATCCAGAGCCTCACACATAATTGCAACCATGTGTGGTGCCGATATAGTTTGGCCGTTTCCTATCTCTAAAGGCGTATCGACATATGCATAATCTTTCAACTTTTCAGGAACAAATAGTTCTCTAGGAATTTCTAAAAATGCTTTTTCTACAGCTTTGGTTTTGATGTGCTCTTCTATCTTTAGTTTTTCTACGAGTTTCTTTCTTTGGTCTTCAAACATATTTTTACAAAAAAAACAATACAATCAGCGTATATAATCATTGTACTTCCATCGGTTTAATAGGTTATAGTTATACTTTTTATAGATGGTGTCTTTTTACCATTGTTGTTCTATGCGTAGGAGAGCGGTTATTGCCTTAGGTGGAAATGCGTTAATTAAAGAAGGCCAAGAAGGTACTATTTACGAGCAGTTTGCCAATACCCGCGAGGTCTGTAAATCTATTGTAAAAATGATAAAAGACGGTTGGGATGTAGTAATTACCCATGGCAATGGACCACAAGTTGGTTCTATACTGCTCCAAAATGATCTTGCTAAAGATGTCACTCCTGCAATGCCATTAGGAATCTGTGTTGCCGAAAGCGAAGGGTTCATTGGTTATATGATTCAACAATGTCTATCAAATGCTTTGAAAAAATCAAATATTGATAAACCTGTTGTAACTTTAATTACGCAGGTTTTAGTTGATGAAGATGATTCTTCTTTTTCCAATCCTACAAAACCCATTGGCCCGTATTATGATGAAGAGGAGGCAATTGAGCTTCTAAAAGAGGGATATCAAATTGTCCGTCAACCAGATGGATGGAGGATAGTTGTGCCATCGCCAGATCCAAAATCTATTGTTGAAGGAAAAATAATTGAGAAAATGCTTGAAGATGGAATTGTTGTGATTTCATCAGGTGGAGGTGGTATGCCTGTCATCGAAAAGGAAGGTTGGGGTCTGGATGGACTCGAGGCTGTTATTGATAAGGATCTAGCGGCCGAGCGAGTGGCAGAGGCAATAAATGCAGAGTTAATATTGATTCTAACAAATGTGGAAAAGGTGTATTTGAATTATAATACTCCGAAGCAAAAAGCTTTGGACAAGATATCTTTGGTAGAATTGAAAAAATATTATGGGGAAGGGCTTTTCCCTCCAGGAAGCATGGGTCCAAAGATACTAGCAGCCATACGATTTCTTGAGTATGGTGGAAAAAAGGTTATAATATCAAACGTTGAAAATGGCTGGGAAGCGTTAAACGGAGAGACAGGTACACATATACAAAAGTAACAGTTGTTTTTATTAAACCCTCCGTTATTTGCCTATTCTAGTTATGGAAACAACTTCGATAGAAAAACAGATCAAAGACATAGAAGACGAAATCTTCAAAACACAAAAAAACAAGGCTACTGAGCATCATATCGGCAAACTCAAAGCCAAACTTGCACAACTAAGAGACACCATGGAAAAAAGAAAATCCAGCGGTGGCAAAGGAAAAGGTTTTGCCGTTAAAAAATCCGGTGATGCAACAGTTGGAATTATTGGATTTCCAAACATTGGTAAAAGTACTCTTTTAAATCAACTCACAGATGCAAAAAGCAGGGTCGGAGATTACGAGTTTACCACTCTGGACACTATACCTGGTATGATGAAATATAATGGAGCCGATATACAACTTTTGGATTTACCAGGTCTTATAACTGGTGCTGCACAGGGAAAAGGTCGTGGTAGAGAAATACTTTCAGCGGTAAGAAACGTAGAAATGATACTTTTAATGATAGATGGTCAACATCCAGAGCACCTGGATTTAATGGAGAATGAATTATACAAAGCAAGTTTGAGGCTTAATCAAAAAAAGCCGGATGTTGTTGTGGCAAAAAGAGGACAAGGCGGCATTATTGTTAACGCCACAGTAAAACTAACACGCCTCAATGAAAATGTAATAAAGGCCATTTCTTCAGAATATGTAATAAGTGCGGACATAACGATAAGAGAGGATATTTCTGAAGATCAATTGATTGACGTTTTTATGGAGAATAGAATATACGTTCCTGCTTTAGTCATAATAAATAAAAAGGATCTTTTATCTGGACAAGAACTACAAACAAAACTGGAAAACATAAAACAAAAAGGTTGGGATGTACTGGCCATATCTGCAAGAGATCGTGCCGGACTGGATGAGCTAAGAAGAATGATTTTCATAAAGTTGAATCTTATTCGTGTGTATATGAAACCGGTTGGCAAGCAAGCTGATTATAATGAACCTCTGATACTTAAAAATGGAGATACTGTCGATAATGCTTGTAAAAAACTTCATCGTGATTTTAAACGCAAATTTAGATATGCCTCGATTTCAGGCTCATCTGTAAAGCATGCCGTTCAAAAAGTTGGGCTGGAGCATGTACTAAAAGATGGAGACGTTCTTACAATTGTAACCTACAAGTAATTGGCTTAGCGCATTTCTTTCAAAATATGCTGAACATTTTTTACAATATGTTTTTCGTTCAACTCATATTTTTCAAGTAGATCCTTTGGTTCGCCCGACTCACAAAATATATCCTTTACTCCCATTCTCTTAAATTTTCCACCAAAGCCCGCTTCAGCAAGCACTTCTGCAACTGCGCCCCCTAGTCCACCGATTATTGAATGCTCTTCAATTGTAATTATCGCCTTTGTTTCTTTGGCGCATTTCAATACGAGCCGCTCATCCAAAGGTTTTATCGTATACATGTCAATGACACGAGCCCCTATTTTATGTTTTTTAAGTGTTTCATGTGCATCAAGTGCAGCATCAACCATGGTTCCACAGGCAATAATACTTACATCGCTTCCATCCCTAACTGTTAATCCCTTGCCGATTTTAATGTCCTTCAAATCTTCTTTACTGTAAA
>JBFYMG010000042.1:0-9440 GCA_041305025.1 Thermoplasmatales archaeon | reverse complement strand
AGTATGTAACTTGTTCCCCAGTCCTCATATGCATCTTTGCAAAATTCCCTAATATGTGCTTGTTGGTCGTTAAAAGGATTTGAGCCGTGATAATCAGTACAAGCATCGATATCCTGTACCGTAACAAGTGTACAGCTTAGACCATCATCTGATGCATGCTTGTCCATAAGGCTTTCCCAGTTATATGGCGTTGAACCGCTGGTGTCCCAGTAATCTAAACCGTTCTGAGTAGTTGTAATAATAACATAATCGTAATTACCACTTGGATCACAAAGACCGCCAGGATATTCCAAAGGAGCATAAGGGCTATTTTTGTATGCCTCTGTTATAGTTGGATTATAAACAAGTTTCTCCACCCATGCTTCATCGTCTGGGTTGTTTCTGAAAAACTCATTAGCGTAACCTGTTTCCCGAAGGTTTATAGTTACTTTCATCTCAGAGTAGTAGACAAGAGTGCCTTCGTATGGTTTATATTGCAAAGGATAAAGCCCTAAATCAAGAACAGCGTAACCCCTGGAATAACTGATGCTATAATCTGAGTTTAAAGCAGAAGGAAAAGCAACATTTGAGGAATAGATGCTTTCGTCTATTTCAAACTCTTGCGGCTCAGTGC
Organism: Thermoplasmatales archaeon; assembly: GCA_041305025.1. Lineage (GTDB taxonomy): Archaea > Thermoplasmatota > E2 > DHVEG-1 > DHVEG-1 > JBFYMG01. Next base: position 8,827 of record JBFYMG010000042.1, on the reverse strand, counting down.
AACCAATGGGAACTGAGTGCTGATAAGGCAACACAGGTTTCTGGCTAAGAGCTATGCTAGAAAGATCAAGGGTTTCGGGAGTACCAACAACATCTATACTGGCAACTTCTGTTTTTGGTGGCAATAAAATCTGGGCAAAGTGAACAGGTAGTGCTGGTTGGCCACCAGTTTTAGCTATTGTTATACAACCAGGCGTTTCTATGAGCGTGTAATCAGAGTTATCTGCTGTTATCGATTTGAAGCTTGGTTCTTCAAAGAGGAACGTATAACTTAAACTATTGTTATTCAGAATTATTTGATTTCCTGTTTTTATAGAAATTCCCATCGTTGTTGCTACAGCCGTGGTTATCATCAAAAAACATATCGCTACAGCTACAGCTAATCTGCCTAATTTTATTTTTCCAAAACTCGTTTTCTCCACAATATATACCTCCACGTAGTATTAGTTAACATCTGTTAATGCAGAAGGTACTTAAATCTTTTATGCAATAAATTGTAAAATAAAAAAAGAAAAAATAAGGGAGTTTGTTAGTTATTTATCGTAGTGATAGTTTTTGGGCCATTTTTATTAATAACTGACTAACTTGTATCTCTAAGGGCATAGTTACATCCAAATATCCCCAATCACTCTCATCGCCAGGGATGTCTTTTGCTTTGACTTTGACAGCATAAGTTCCTTGTGTATCCCAACTGTGAGTAGTTGTTGCCTGCTCACCTGAGTTACGCGGACCGAACCATCCGCTGTTCGTTCCGTCGCCCCAATCGACAAAGTAATAGAGATTGTCACCGTTTGGATCTGTTGTCATAACTGTATAAAGGTATATTGTTCCTGGGGCTCCAGTCGCAGGACCTGATATCGATGGAGTATTTGGCGGATCGTTCAAAACGATTGATATTGTTAGTGGCTGCGACCAATCGCTTGTGGCACCATTTACATCTTTTGCTTTTACTTTTACATCATAGTTTCCTAATTCAGACCAAGAATGACTAGATGATATTGTTAATCCAGATGTGTACGGCCCAAGCCATTCACTTGAAGTTCCGTCTCCCCAGCCGAACATGTAATAGATTTGATCCCCATTTGGATCTGTAGTAGCTGTTGAGAATGTATATTCTACATTACGAACACCATGATTTGGTCCTGTTGGTTTTGATGGTGTATAAGGTGCGTCACTTGTAGTAACAGAGCCCATAGTCAAATCGGGGTTGCCCCAGAGTGCTCCCCATTCGAACATCTCATAATAGCTATAATACCATAATCCATTGGTGTACATCTCTCGTAAAGACCATTGATGAGCTGCGCCCTGTGTGTATTCTCCAGAGGTCACATGCGTTGTAAAGAAACAATCCAAGGACTGACTCGACCCATCATAGGGATCATTCCAAGCAGGCATGCCATAGGCAACCTTTGTCGCACCAAGGAATCCAACGCCACCCCGCTTAAGCATCGCTTGACCGATATTTAGATCATCTGTATCTGAGTTACTACACGCATCAGCAAAGATAATCGCTGGGTAGTCATCATTGAGATTAAGGCACGTAGCCTCATCAACAAAAGGCTGAGAAGGATAATACTCATAACATGCCTCGGGTGATCCGTGTCCTGCCCAATTGACGAACGCGTAGGTCCCTGAAGACCAGACGGACTCTACATTGTTATATGATAAATCATAATCGCAAGGATGTGATGATTGAGCATCTTCATACAAACGGGTCTTTGTCCAATCAGACATCCAGGGATAGTTCGCTGGGTTTGTTTTGTAATCCATCAGGACTGCATTATCTGTGTCAGACCAGAAAAACGCACCGAGAAGCAGGATGTTTTTCTTAAAGGAATCATCCGTGTTCTGTTCATAGGCAGCGGATTTTTCACAGATGCTCTGGACCGTATCAGGGTCACTCCATGGGATACGCCCGACGTTGATTTCAGCTTGAAAATCTATGGAATCCGAATCTTCTCCATATTGATGATTTCCATTATCGTCCCACGACTCACTATCAGGAAGCGATAACTCAGCGTAATAGTAATCAGTCTCGGGTTCTCCATATCCGACATCCTGCGCAGTACGTCGCATTGGTACATCATCGTAACTACCAACAAGACATACATCCATGATACCCCAGGCGTCAGATGGATATTTTTCAAGTAAAAATGCTCTCATTTTCGCAGCAAGGTCATATCCCTCATAATTCGTACTAATCCATGAGGTGGTGACAACGTTTACATTTCGTCCTTTTGCACCCTCCCAGTCTACAAGCGGAGTTACTGAAGAGGCTAAAGCATCAGTAGTAATTATTACATAATCATACGAGTCTCTACCTGACGGGCCAGTTGGATACCAGTTCTTTGCTTGGTCATAGTTGAGAATTATTTCTTTTGCAGTCTGTTCTGTTTGAGGAAGATTATCAATCATTATTTTACTGGGTAAAAAGCCTTCAGGAATGGTGTATTTGACAGAAACAGAAACTAAAGAGTGATAAACCAACTTACCAGAGATGGGGTAATATGTGAAAGGATTTACTCTTACATCTACAAGGTTATATTTTCTGTAACCTCCTGTGCCAACTAGTTCCGCAACAGAGGCAGGATATGGGTTGTTGCTGCCATAAACCGATTTGTAGTTTTCATCATAGTTCTTTGATTCTTGTTCATAAATAAGTGGATTTTCTTCACCGATTACCTTAGGTAATGTTGATGGAAGTATTCTATAGTAACCAGGAATAGTCGTATCCTTGGTATAAGCGCTGATATCAACAATTTTAGCTCCGGGTGGTATTGCCACGGAAAATATCTTTGATGGCAGATCTGGTTTGCCTGGCACAAGTAAGCGACCGAAATTTTCAACAGATATTTCATGTGTCTGTCCGGTTTTTGTTATCTTATATGTTCCAACAGAGATATTCACATTTATTGTACCGTCTTTGGCTTTACTTATACTATTGGCACCTACCAACACACTGCAAATCATCAGCATACAAACAAAAATACCTACTATTTTCTTCATCATTTTATTTTCTCCCTTCCACTAAACAATTGTTAATAAGCATAAGGGATTTCAGTATATAAAACTTGATAAAAAATTGTTATAAAAGGGATGGGAATGAGAAGAGAGGTTTGATTTAGAGGGGTAATTGGATGGGTTTCCTTAATGAGAAAAATAAGGTTACCCTCTCTTCTCACTTATCACCGAATAGTGAAATATATGCGGTTTTAAATGGCTTTTTCGCAGATAGCTATGTAAACGAGTATACGCGTGTTTATGTAGATATTTCCGCAGCCTGTATTTCCCTTATCTGTTGCGCTACTGGTAATCAGATAACAAGTGTAAGGAAAGGTTTAATAATAAATACCATTAAATATTTATATGAAAATATATTACGCTGGTGTTAAATGAGTATTAAACTAAAGAAGATTGATGCAATAATCGTAGTAATCCTAATAGTAGTAGCTGGTATTGTACTATTAAAATCAGGTTATCTTCCATTTGAAAATAAAGAAAATAAAGAAGTTACTGAAGAAAATGTACCTGTGACTCCGCCACCACCAACACCACCAGCATCGATTGTACCTGGTTTTATGAGGGCTGTTTCTCCTGAAGATGAAGGGGTTCATTATAAAAAGATTCTCGTTAGTAGAGAATGGTGGTACTGGAGTGCGATACTAGATGGCGAAAATAGCGAACTTAAGGGTTGGTCAGTTGCTGTCAGTTTTAATCATATGGCAATAGGAGATCTATTTGGAACTTTAAAGCCGGATCTTTTAGTGGTAACACTACATGGACCCAACGGGGAAGAATACGGAGGGATGGTAAACAAGAAAAGAGGGTTTGGAATACTTAGTTCTCCTACACTTGAAGCAAAATCACCCGGCGTAAGTGTAACTTATGATAATTCATGGGCAGAAGGGAAAGCACCAAGATGGCACGTTCATGCTGAAAGTGAAGACATAGACAAAAATCACAAAATTATCATAGATTTAGATTATTTTGCACCATCTGAGCCAATTTGGACGGCTGGTGAGCGAATCCTTGACAAATCGAAAAGCAATATTGCAAGCTACGTTTTCTTAGGATGCACAGTTAATGGTACCGTAAAAATAGATGAAACTGATTATAAAATAGAGGGCAGCGGATTTCATGAACATTCCTGGTCACCGGGTATTGTTACAAGAGGTTTAATAAACGGCTGGGACTGGTGCCATATGTCCTTGGACAATGGATGGAACATATACTTCAATAGTTATTATCCGACACCACAGGCCTTATCACGTAAAACATCAAGAATTAACCCATTTGGCACGTTGATTATAACAACTGACAATGGCAAAACATTGACAATTCTAGATAATGTTGATCCAAAGATTGTGAAGTCTGATACAAAAGTTTTCCCGTTTGTAAAAGTACCTTCTGAAATTAGTATAACTGCAAAACCAGATTTTCTTCAAATACCACTAAAATCAAGCAAAATAGTATTGAATATAGATGCGAAGGCTGACAATACCTACGAGAAAGTATGGAAATTCCCAACCTATGTAGGAATGAAGGTTGGAAGAAGCATCATAAGTGGAAAAATCACATGGACAGATGATGATGGAAAATACGAAGTCGATCTAAATGGCCTAGGCACAGTTTGGAGTATGAGTGCGCTATTCTAAATTCATGCAAATTGTGTTTTTGTTCTGTTGAAATATTAAAAGTGCAGTGGAAGGGATTTGAACACCAGTTTACCGGCGTGATATTCATTGACAGAGGATGATTTACTCCTGTTGGGATTCAAAATCATATTCCGTAAAAAAATTCTTTAACATGCGGTCTTGTAAGGTAGTAAATAATCATTAGAGAAATAAAAACACTTAATATATTAGAAAAGTTGAAACGTATAAATGATGTTAAAATAGAAATAGCATATAAGATTATAGTAACAACCCTTGTAATGTCACTTCCTTTCAGTAGACCAATAGCAAGAAGAATTGATATTGGTATCATAATTATTGTATAAATTATTAATAGTTTGAGAATTGGGTCCTCTAAAAGATAACTCATTTGGATATTATAAAGAAGTATTGGGATGGCTATAGTCATAGCCATACTTATTAATGCACCCATTATTAGTAAAATAGCAATTATTGTTACCCCTAATGGTCTTTCTGTTTTGGTCATTTTTTCCCATCCTTTTAACATGATTAAATAGATTGTTGGAATTTGTAGTTTTCCTTTGTTATAAAAATTTAGTGCAGGGGAAGGGATTTGAACACCTGGACTGCTTCAACAAGACTAGGTAAGTGGATAATTCTCAGGTTTTAAACTATTTTTTTACTATCTCTACGTCACTATTATCTGCATCTAGTATTATTGTGTCCCCGTCTTTTATTTTATCGATATCAATTTTATCTACACACGGGATTCCAGCTAGTATCACACCGGTTGCAACAATGGTTTCTGTTTCTTTATTGATAATTCCTTTTGGGGCAACACCGTTTTTCTTTAAACCATAAATGACGTAGGATCCAACAGTTGAGCCTTTACCACATGGAAACACAAGAATCTTGTCTTTAATGGATTTTCCTTCCAGAGAATGGCCTTTTTCAATCATTTTACCTGTTTTTAAATCAAAGCTACCGTAGAATCCGATTGGTTCCTTTGAAACGATTGCAACGCCTTTTGCTTTACCTGGAGCGATCATTCTTCCTTTCATGATTGCACCTCAATTAATTTGTCAATATTTGCAAAAACAACTCCTTGTTTGCAAAACCCTGGCAAATAGTTTGCAGCTTTTCCTGAGTTTACTCCGGTTACCTTGTATCCCATATTCTCGATTGGAGAAACAACCATACATGTATCAGCAACAATGCTTCCGCCTGCCTTTTCAATTATATCTGTGAATCCCATTCTATCTGCTGCCTCCTTCATCATTCTCGAAGTACAAATCCAGATGGGTTTCTTCAAACGTTTGCCTTTTAGTTTCTCAGCAAGTGTTGAAATTTCTTTTAGAGACGCATGTGGGCAACCCAAGATTACAATATCGGGATTTTTACCAGTATTTAGCTTTGCATAGGTTTCCTCAAGTTCTTTCTTTCCGACTGTGATGGTTTCAAGTTTATCTTTTTTCACAAGATCTGCCTCGGGTGTTAATCCTTCAACGTGATACATTGCAACAGCACCTGATGCAGCCATTGCAGCGCCAAGTGCCTTTAATTGATCTGTATCCGCATCTTTTATTCCAGTAAAATAAGGATTTTTGTCTTTTACTTGTTTACCGACAAAATAACCCAACGCACCAAAGTCAGAGCTGAACTTAAGGTCGGCATCAACTTTTATATGAAAGTTTGGTTGGCGATTTTCCCAGATGTGTAAACCGTAATTTGGTGTTTTTCCAATGATTGCAGCAGCAAGCGCAGATGGCCCACCTTCTCTGTTGGTACGAGCACCGATTACCGAATTAGAAAAGCATACCGCGGATGACTCTGACCAGGCAATGTGCTCTCTAAATCTTGGAAGATTACCAGCTAGATATGGAGTACAAGTCGTTGTTGTTACGATGCCCATACTTTTGAATGCGTTCATTATTCTCAGTTGGTTCTTTGCAAAATCCTTTGGAAACCCAAGTTTTTCCCAGTCTTCTAAATCCATTCCGGCTGGGTTGAGGTAAGTAAGTACCTTTACCTTGGCTCCTTTTTTTGCAATATCCTCTAAAAAATCTGTACCAGGATCAGCAATAGATTTGTAAGAGACACCTGCAACTTGGACAGATCCGACAGGTATCATTTTATCAGCACCGTAAATTTCACCTAAACGAACTAAAAGCCTAAGCATTCTTTCTGGTACTTCGCCTTCTTCACCATCAAGAATTTTCTCTTCGTCTTTAGTAAGATACATATGCTCCCCCTATGGACAGGGTTATATGCTTGTAATATTTTATTGTTTTTGTATAAAATGAAACTTAAGCAACTTCCAGCAGACTTCATTGTAGAAGAAATTCCTAATTTCAAAATATCACAAAACAAAGACAGATACCAAGTTTTTTTAATGGAAAAACAAGAACTTGACACTTTTGATGCTGTTAGAATCATATCGAAGGAATTGAAAATTCCTTTGCCAAAAATTGGATTTGCTGGACTGAAGGATAAACACGGAATAACAAGGCAGTACATCTCGATTCCCGTAGAACAGCACATTGAAAATAAAGATATGAGAAACATAAAACTAGAGTTTGTTGGGTATCACAATAAAAGAATCGAAACAGGTGACCTGAAAGGAAATAAATTTACAATAGTTGCAAGAAACATACAAAAGGGAGATACTCTAGGAATATATAGCAGAGCAAAAACAATTCCAGAGACGGGAGTTCCCAACTATTTCGATTCACAGAGATTTGGAAGTGTAATACAAAATGAGTTTGTTGCCAAATATCTAATACAAAAAAACTATGAGCAAGCAGTAAAGATATTTCTCACAAAATACACAAAAAAAGAAAGGAAAAAAACAAAAGACGAAAAAAGAGAGATATTAGCTAATTGGAAAAATCTAGAATCACTGAATATAAGAAACAAGGTTTTTGCAGATATTATTCGTGAATACACAAAAACAAAAAATTGGCTTGAGGCATATAGAAAAATACCTTCAAATCTTAGAGAAATGTTTGTAAATGCTTATCAGAGTTATCTGTGGAACGAATGCATAAAAGAAACATTTAAAAAAATTGTAGGAAAGGAAAGATTGTACAATATTGATTATAATATCGGATCTTTAATTTTTTATAAGAAAATAATTGATGCTGAGATAAAAGAAATCCCTCCAACATTTCAAACAATCAGTCCATCGATAGAGTTTTCATCAGAGTTTGAAGAAGAAATAATAAAAAGTGTATTGTCAAAAGAAAAAATAAGTTTTGAAGATTTAGATATCAAAGAAGAAACAGGAAATTTTTTTAAAACACGTGAAAGAGAGGTTATACTAAAACCAGAAGAATTTGCAATTTCTGAGTTAGAAATTGATGAAATTAATGAAAAAGAAAATAAAAACAGGCATAAAATCACTCTGTCTTTTATTTTATCAAAGGGAAGCTATGCCACAATTATAACTAAAAGAATTTTTGGACATTAAATGTATTTAACTATATTTTTACAATTTTTAACAAGGAGATTTATTTCTTCTTTGGTAGCATTATCAACATGAATACCACCCACTGCAACAACCTTTGTTTTATATTTTTTACAGGCTGCTTCAGCAATCGGTTTCAAAACAATATCATCAAAATGTCCTTCCAATCTGATCGCTTGAGTCTTTTTGTCTGGCTCGCAAATAACAACGCCACCAATATGTGGTTTTTCTCCTCCACCAAGAACAAAAAGAAGGTTATCGCCAATTTTTTCTTGCTTTAACCAAACCTTATACTTGCCTTTACCCGAAGTAAGCATTAACATCAACTTTTTTGTATTTCACAATCTCATATTTACTTTTGTCAACATCAAAAGGTATTGTTGCATCAACACCAACCTTTGAGGTAAGTGCTTTTTTGCCTGGTTCCTGTTTTGAAGATGGGTCAAGCGAGCTACCAGGTGAATCGGATTTAACAACCAGGTCTTTATCCCCCTGGAAACGCGTAGCAATAGACCACTCAACAGCAGTGGGATTATAGATGTCAACGTCCTCATCAATTATTACAACATGCTTCATGCTCTTGTGACCGATAAACGCTGCCTCAATAGCTTTTTTACCATCATCGGGATTTTTCTTTTCAATCTGAACTATACCATGAAGCCATGAGCCGCCACCGATTGTAATCAACACGTTTTTACATTTCACAACTTTGCTGACCTCATCATAAA
>JBFYMG010000041.1:0-4029 GCA_041305025.1 Thermoplasmatales archaeon | reverse complement strand
CCACTTCTTTTAACGAAGTAAAAGAAAAGATCGGCATCCTTCCTCAAGAGTTTCATTCTTTTGAAAGACTTACTGTACGAGAAACACTCGTCTATTTCTCAAATCTTTATAAAAAACGAGCCGACATCGATGAGATCATCCAGGCAATGGATCTAACCTCTCACAAAAATATGCTTTACAAAAACCTATCTGGGGGATTGAAACAACGTGTTGGGGTTGCAATAGCCCTAGTAAATGACCCTGAGATTATCTTTTTAGATGAGCCAACAACTGGTTTAGACCCAAAGGCGCGACGAGAAGTATGGAATGTAATTGCAAATCTCAGAAAAAAAGGAAAAACCGTGTTTCTCACCACACACTACATGGAAGAAGCAGAATATCTTGCTGATCATATAGCAATTATTCACAAAGGAAAAATCATAGCAGAAGGGTCTCTCGATGAATTAATTGATAAATATGGGGCAGGAAGTATTCTTCATATCAAAAAGTGTATGGACAAAAATGCTATAGAATTACTTAAAGAAAGGGGATTTAACGCCGACACTGAAGGAAACGGCGATATCGCTGTAAAAATTGATTATAAAGAAAAAGTGCTTGAAGTACTATCAAATTTACGACATGACTGTATAGACTATGAAAGTATTGATATTAGACGATCTAATTTGGAAGAAGTTTTTCTCAATCTCACCGGTGCAAAACTCACGGAGGAGGAACAATGAACCCACGAATTATTGCTGCAGATTTTGTTGCTAGTATGAAAGGATGGATGCGAAGCAAAGGAACGATCTTTTGGTCCATTGTCTTTCCGGTATTGCTCATCATGCTATTTGGGGCGATATTCTCTGGCTCAGACAGCCCTACATACAATCTTCAAGTGCAGGATCTTGACGATTCTACTTGGTCGCATGATTATGTAGACCTGCTTCAAAACATATCCGTCCTTAAGTTGGAAACAATTCCTAAAGATGAGAATATCACTGAGTATGTCCAGGAAAAAGACCTTAGAGGGGCTCTTGTGATACCCAAGGGATTTGGAGATAAAATTAGTGCATCTTTTGTTGATAATAACGTTACGGCTAATTTTTCCTTCTATTATGATCCATCTGACCAAGGGGCAACATCTGTCGTACGTAGTATCCTTGGTAGTAGTCTTCAGGAATTAAACCTTGGACTTGCTGGTGGTCGTCATGTCATCGGTATGGACCCAGTCAGTACGATAACCAAGAAATTCAAATACATCGATTTTTTCATTCCAGGGATGATAGGATTCACCATCATGCAGCTCTGCATTTATGGTAGTATCGAACGAAACACCAAATATCGAAAGGACGGTATTCTCAGAAAACTCCTTACCACACCAATTACTAGAACAGAATGGATTCTTGCAAAAATGCTGTTCATGTTGTTCCTCTCGTTTTTCTCTACCGCAATTGCTGTTATTATTGGCATGCTTGTTTGGGGTGTAGTCATCCATTTCAATATATGGATGTTAATCATTCTAATTGCCAATAGCTTTTTATTCTCAGGGCTTGGTATGATTATCGGAAGATTCGTAAAAGAAGAAGAAACCGCAGACACAGCCGCAGGTGCGATTTCGTTTCCAATGATGTTTCTTGCAGGAACTTTTTTCCCACTTGAACAAATGCCACAGTTCCTACAAACGTTTGCGCATGCTCTTCCCCTCTACTATGTTAACGAAGGTTTAAGGAATGCGATGATCCAATTGGATTTTGGAAAAGCTGCATTCAACGGAGGAATAGTCATTATCTTTGCTCTCATCTTTTTCATCGCTGGTGTATTGCTAACAAAATGGAAAGAGGATTAAAAGTAATCCCATTTTTCTCCTTTAAAATTAAATTTTTAAGTTTCGTTTCTTTATTTTATTTAACTTGATTAAATTTTATTCAATATTTATTAAAAAAATAGAAATATATTTATATTACCTAAGACAAATAGTACTATAGTGAATCATGTTAACAATTAACATGAAATGAAAAGAAACGTGAGAAAAATGTTAATCGTAGGGCAAGTATCAAGCGAAGAAGAAAAATACGAAATAAGATTCATAGCAGAGATGTTCGTAATTGGTGAAAGGATAAGATATCTTGCCCGTAAACAGAGGGAAAAATAAAAAGCTTTTAATTTTCTCCAGCTAAACTCTTAGTTCCAATTAGTGTCTTTGTATCCATTATCCCTTGTATTGATCTTATCTTTTTTATGACCACACAACCTATGGAATCTATGTCTGAGGATTCTATCTTTATTAAAATGTCGTATTCTCCAAATAGAGGATGTACCTCAGTTACTTCTGGAATCGACCTAAGAATTTCATATACATCTTTTTCATGAAGCGGGCTTATAGATAGTAATGCGAATCCAATTGCCATGAGATACTGAATGCTGATTACATATCTTATAGTTTTTCATTTTATTGTCATCTAAATTATTATCATTTAACAAATCAACAAACAGTGAGTTTATATAGCACGACTGCATTCTATGTGTTAACAATTAGCCCGGAGGTATTTGTTTGGAAGAAAAAATCAAAAATAGGTCGGCTATCACCAGTGTCGCAGAAAAAGAGCTAGATCTCCTGGGCAGACACCTGGAGGTTTTAAAGACAGTCAAAGACCAAGGACCCATAGGAATTATAAGACTATCTCAGGTGACGGGGCAGCCACAACATATGATTAGATACTCCCTAAGGACCCTGGAAAAAGATGGTCTGATAAAACCTTCGCCCCATGGAGCCACAGTTACAGATAAAATACATGAAACTTTAGGTACGCTCGAATCGACATTGGATGAATTCAGCACCATGACTAAAGATTTTAAGAAGAAATTAAAATAAAGGCGCATCTGTAAAACGGATAGATTGAAATTCCTTAAATCTTCTTTCAAAATCAAATAGGAGTATTTCGAAATATTTTTTAGGAGATAAGAGCTTAAATAAATGTTATATACCATTTATCTATAACTCTGATGCAGATATCTGAAAAAAAGATGTGATAAAAATGATAAAAAAAACGTTGATAGCAAGTTTGATATTTTGTAGCTTTTTGGTTGCTTCAGTTGGTATAGTTGTTGCAGCCAACAAAACAATGAATGATGCCTCGGGTGATGTTCTTGATTTTTTAACAGGTGAAACAGTAACCAATAGTCCAAATATTCCTGTTAGCAATATTGATATTACAAAAATCACATATTCTAAACAAAATAATGAAATAACATTGACGCTAGAAGTAAGCGGAGAACTTGTAAATAGGGGTGACCTCAGCGATCTGGAAGCTGATGACAATGTTGACGTTGTAGCTTATATTTTAAATCTTTATACTTCCGATGATTCCTATACGATATACTATGTGAACAATAAATGCCAAATAACATATGAATCTACATCGGAGACACAAAACATCTCAGATTTTTCAGTATCTGATTCAGTTCTTACAATTTCTTTTGACCTTTTGAATGAGAGTGAAACTTACAATACGATGGAAGCTGTAAGTTACTATATCAAAATACCAGATTTAACTGGAGACGAAGATCCATCAACTTTACCAGAAACAGATTACCAGCAACTTATTGATATGGTTCCAGACGTTGTTCTAGATGTTACTATAGATGCCACTCCTTCTGAAGGTACTGTTGACGAGGATATTGATTTTTCTGGAGATACAGACAGTGATGAATCACCATATACTTGGGCATGGGAATTTGGTGACGGTGAAACTTCAGCAGTCCAAAACCCAACCCACAGATATGCAGAAGCAGGGTCATATGAAGTTACATTATATGTAACTGATGCAGATGGAAATCAAGGTGTAGATTATTTTACTGTAGATATATCTGATAGCGAACCAAGCGATGGTGGAAATCAAGATGGAGGTACCGAATCTTCAAATTCTGGGTTGATTCTTTTCGTCGTAATCATTGCCATAATAACCATAGCAGGAATTGCGGTAGTAGTCTATATAATAAGAAGATAAAAACTTCAATCTAACTTATTTTTTATCTTTTTCATATTTATTT
>JBFYMG010000040.1:0-6878 GCA_041305025.1 Thermoplasmatales archaeon | reverse complement strand
TCTAGAAAAACTATGTGCGAGATATAAATTAAAAAATAGAATTTAAGACGTAAAAACAAACATATGAATTATGTATTTTTACATCCTTATTCTTAAGTATTATTTCTTCTTTTTTCTACCTAATGCAATCGCGACTATCGCTAGTATAACTATCAATATTAGTGCTATTAACCAAATATACTGTTGCCAGAGTGTCGTTGGTTCTCTTTCATTTGGATAATCTGTTGCGCCATAGGGCATATGACCAGCTATAGTTATTTCTGCGTCGTATCTCAATGGCTTTGTATCTTCTTTTTCCCAGTAGTTTTTATCACTATAAGTTGTGCTCGGGGTAAAAACTCTTAGATCTGGGTCACCATAGTAACAAACATTTTCAGCTGCATCCCACCACCACTGAGGTGGATCTGATATATATAGAATCCCAACATGGCTCATTCCTTTTGCATATGCCTCTCCAACTGTGTCACCTAAAGCTATATCTCTTGGTATTGTAGCTTCCCAGAAACTACTATACCATGAGGTTCCCCATGGGTCGATGATTTGGAAGTTGGAACCGTGTCTAACTAAGGTTAGATGAAGATATTTATATGCGGGTAGACACGCCGCAGTAATAAGTCCGCAGGAATGTATATTGCCAATTGCATCGTCTATCTCCAGACCATTGTGTGCAATTGTACCTGCTAGACTGAAAAAGGAAGAGCCTACTATGCCATCGTAATAATCCTGCGTATCTCTTAGCCATTCGGGAGTTATTTTTCTTAATATTGGTAAACCTGCTGCTTTACCTATTATATCTAGGAGCGGTCTTTTAGCAGGTGCGAAGTCCAAAGCTGTTCTGAAAATGCCATCCCAATTTGGATTGCCCAATAGCATTGGTATAATACCATGTATTTCTGTTGTCATAGTGTCAGGTTCTTCTGTGGAGCCAAGAAGCCATTCATATCCTCTCCATGGGTTTGGTTCTTTGTCACTACGAACCTTTGCATCTGGATCATGGAACATGAATTCGCCACCGTTTAAGCTGTTACCATGTGTTCCAACAATCCACATTATACAACCAGAATTTAAATTATCCATTACAGGTTCAAAACTTGTTGAAAACGAATTACTATAGCCGCATTTGCTTAGATAAAAAGGCACACACTCTGACTCACTTAGATCAGGCCAGAAACTACCTGCTTCTCCACCATATATGAGATTAACGCCATCATCAATTGGGTTAAACGAATTTTCTATACCTGGAACGATACCATCTGCGCATTGATAGGTGAAACCCCAGTATTTACTGGCTCTTTGATTAAAACGATGGATATAGACAGGCATAAACGAGTTTAATATAGGATATTTGAAAACCTCTTCGCTAGATGGTCTGATTATCTTTAATCTGCCAAAAAGTCCTCTCACGCTTTTGCTACCGTTGATAAGTTCGATGCCGCTTGGATTCATAGCAGGATTTTCAAATATTAACGCAGGATAGAAAATATCACGTGACATCCAATATGCAATATCGACAGGTGAAAAAGCGAATCTACCAGGTGTTGCTTGACCTACGAACATTCTATCCCAAGAGGCACCTATATCATATTGATCTGCAACAGTTATTATTGATTCAGTTCCCTTTTGATCAAGACCGATTTTATTCAAGAAATTGTACACACGTTTACCAGTTAGATACATCTCTGAAACCATCGGAGTCCAATATCCATTTGACTTTCGCCTCCAAGATTCCGTATGCCATACAACTGCCGAAGAAAGTTCTGGGTGATTATCAACTATAAGAACTGGTGCCCCATGTTGAGCAGCAATATATGCAGCAGGACCTACGAATAATGCACCTGGATATTCACCAGCGGGTTTTAGTTCTGCAGCGTACCAATACGTCCATGGGTCTATAGTTGTGAAAACTATATCGTTGCTATCTCCAGATAATTCTTTTATGGAATCGAAAATTTTGTTGCATTCATTGTAATCCTCTTTTATATTTGCTATCGACTTTAATTCATTTTTTATTTCTGAAGATAAATGTTTCCCGATGTTTACAAGATATATGTTTTTAACTCCAAGTTTGTAGAGGACATCGCTTGTTGTTTTATTTATTTCTGAAGGAGAAACGTAGAGTAGCGGTGCATTTAATGTTGAAGCAAGAACTGCCCCCTCAGTGGCACTTGTTAATGAATCGCTCTCAGCTCTCGTCTTGTTTTGGTTCCAGGAATATGATATTTCGTAATTAAAAGTACCACTAACATCCTCTTTTGTGTAAATAACAAACTGATAGTTTTCACCATCTAGACATTCGCCTAGTGCATTTAATTTAATTACCCCGTTTTCACCGTCTAAGATTTTCTCTCCGCTTGGGCCTAATAGCAGAAAATCAAAGTTATTGTTATAGTTATCACATTTAAATTCGAATTCCGCATCACGACAATAGAATGGAATGGAGACGTTTAATGGTATTTTCACCCCAGGATACATTTCGATATCCACTTTGTATTCCACTCCTTTGATAATGTTTGAAAGTATTTCTTTAAACGTACCGTATCTTGTAATTTTCTTAGTAGGAACATCTGTTAAACCGCATAGCCATTGACCAGGTTTGTAAACATAGGTTCTACCGTAATCTGTATCCATTCCTTCCTTAGCATTCCATGCATCAACAGCGGCGACCTGCATCCAATCTCCGTCATACTTGCAATAGAGCTGTATGTCCTTGTCACCTGAGGGAATTGAGGTTTTCGCGATATCACCTATAAATGGAAAAGAAAGTTTAAAAGACAAGCATGAGTACCATGCTCTGGCTTGAAGATACATATATCCGTCAGGAACTGTAAATTCTTTAAATTGAGGGTTTAATTTATTTGTTTGAGGAATTTTGAATTGTAAAGTTTCTATTTTTTTATCTATCGAAAAACTTCCTTTTAAATTTCCCTCGGTTCTTTCGCTATATCTCTCGAAATTATCTATTACTGCTATTACTGCGTTGTTTGAGTATGACCAATCCTGTAATGCTATCTGGCTTGCGATATCATATGGGTTGTCTCCATTGATTATTGTGTATTCTTTTGCTTTCCAACTCTGGTCTAGTTTGTTTTTTGGTACGTTGATCAATGTCATTTGGTCTAGCTGTCCACCGCAATAGCTCATCCAGTCTTCCATGAAATAATCTATGCCTTGTCGGGCATTCAAAGAGCGTTCTTTATCTTCGCTTACAGGATATTCGTCTTGGTAGAACAACAATGGATTGGAGAATAACTTTTTACCCTCGTTAAATACACTAGTTGGGACAGATGCCAGGTAAGAATAATCATCGAGATAGTTATTTTCATCAAAATTAACAAAAGTGACTCTTTTCATTGGAACAACAGGTTTATAAGATGGCCCCTTGTCAAACCCTTCAATTCGATCAATGTCACTTGCCATGGCAACTGAGATAAAACCTGAAACTAA
This sequence comes from Thermoplasmatales archaeon, assembly GCA_041305025.1. GTDB lineage: Archaea > Thermoplasmatota > E2 > DHVEG-1 > DHVEG-1 > JBFYMG01. Next base: position 3,434 of record JBFYMG010000040.1, on the reverse strand, counting down.
CAAGACTAAAACCATCGCTATAGCAAAAGATCTATTTAATTTTAATAAATTTTTAAACATAGTAATTTCGTCCCATATTTATTTTTATATCAGAGCCAACGGGTTAATTTTATCTTATATATTAGATAAATAACTATATATATTTTATTATATACTCTTATTTAATTCATATGCTGTAAGTATCGCAATATAACAAATTAAAAGTAAAGATGAAAAGAAGATAATCTTCTTTTCCGTTTACTTTTTCTTTTTTAACAAAGATACAGCAGCTATTACTATTAACACTATCACTACTAGTATTACGATTGCCCATAGGTATTGTTGCCAGAACGTCATTGGTTCTCTCTCATTTGGATAACTTGTTACACCGAATGGCATATGACCATTAACATCAAGGTTTACGTCGTACCTCAATGGCTGCACATCATCTGATTCCCAATGGTTTTTAGCTTCAGGGTCCCATTTTGTGCTTGGCACCCAGATTCTCATATTCGGATCAGCAAATAGACAAATATTTTCTGCGTTATCCCACCACCAACTTCTCTCTTCGTTTTCCTCAAACACATATTTAATGCCTATTTCTGTTATTCCTTCAGAGTACGTCTCTCCGAGTGTTTTACCAAGTGCTAATTCTCTTGGGACCTTTTCAAGAGCATACCCGGCCCAGTATGATGTTGGCCATGGATCAAGCTCCTGGCTTACTGAACCATGTCTCATCAATGCGATTTGGAGATAAGTACAAGCTATTAAACATGAACCCGCGTGAAAATTCATTGAATGAAGGTTTTCCAATTTTTCATCTATTTCATTTGCCGGATGCGAATACTGGAATTTAGCAAGGTGCGCTGTAATACCATATGGACCAACTAATCCATCAAAATAGTTTTCTCTATTTCCTAAGAATTTGAATAAAGGTATGTTAGTTGGTAATATGTCCATTCCTGTCTTTAATATGCCCCCTTTAAGTGGCCCATCTCTATTTGCTAGTCCCAAAATTCCTAAAAATAAGCCTATTTCAGAATCTAACGAAGCACTGTCTGGTTCCTCTGTACTACCCCATAACATATCATACCCTCGCCACGGGTTTGATTCATAAGGATTCGCGCCAAGTGGTATGCCCAAAAGAGTTCCAAGGATATCGGCCATTTTCGTTGGTATCCCAATACTTTGCATGGTTTGATTCATTGGTTGCCACCATGCAAGTTCTCCACCCTTGCTAGAGACTCCATGCAGCACCATGTACCAGCTAATTACGCCCTTATTCAGGTTATCTATTGTTATATCAAAGTCCATGGAAAAAGCGTTATCATAACCTGCTTTTGATGCATAAAATGGAGCTATATCAGAAATCGATAAATCAGGTAAGAAACAACCTGCTAATCCTTCGTATTTCTCACGAACTCCCTGATCTATTTCATTTGATGAAATATCTAAACCTGGCGTGTAACCATTTCTTGTTTGATAAGGTACACCCCAATATTCACTTCCTCTTTCATTAAGTCTATGTGGATAACATCCGTATGTATGTAAAACAGGATACACATATTCTTCTGGACCAGATTCTCTTAAGATTTTCAGGTTACTTAAACCCGGTGTTGATTTACCTAGACGAGCAAAAAGTGTTTTGAACGGGCGTAATAATGTTGATTGAGCACGTTCACTAACACTACCATTTATAAGTGTGACTTTCCCGTTTAGCGCTGGATTCTGGAATATTAACGCAGGATAAAATATGCACCTTGTTATATGATTTGATGCATCAACAGGCGTTCCAATAATAGCGCCTGAGTTTGCCAAACCAGCAAAACATCTTGTCCATGTTGGACCAAGATCATATTTATCCGCAACAGTTAAAATCGTTTCTTTAACTCCTGACTTATCAAAGCCGTACTCTCTTAGGAATTTGTATACTTTGCTGCCAGTCAGAAACATACATCCAACTGATGGAAGAGTAAAACCATTTGAATGTTTTTGCCAGAAGTCTGCATGCCATGTTGCTGCACCCGATAACTCAGGGTGGTTATCAATTAAAATTAGAGGTGACCCATGATGAGCGGCTGCATAGGCAGCTGGTCCAAATAAGTATGCGCCTTTGAATTCACCAGCTGGTCCCGCTCCTGCTGGTGTTTCATTGTAATACCAATAAGTCCATGGGTCTATAGTTGAAAATATTACGTCATTTTTGCCTGTTTTTGTCATTATCTCATTATAAATATCTTTATACTCTGCGTAATCTTTGACTATCTTTGCATTAGTTGATAATTGCTTTTTTGCCTCTTCTTCCAGACATCGACCTAAGTCAACTAAATATATGTTTTTTACACCAAGTTTATTCAAGGCCTCGATAGTGGTTTTTGGTGTTTCATCAGGTTTTACATATAATAATGGTGAGTTTATCAACGATCCCAATATCGCGCCCTCACAAGCTGAGGCAATCATGTCAGCTTCTTCTCTGGTTATATTCTGTTGCCAACTGTAATCAACTTTAAAATTCAAAGGTGCGGTTATATCGTTAAGTGCATATACTACTACTTTGTAGTGTTCACCATCGATACATTCTCCTAATTGATGGAAACTTATCTCCTGAAAATCAGTATCCTCTTTTAATACCGAGTCGATTTCTTCTCCGCTTGTACCAATGATTGTTAGACCTAATTTTATGTTTTTGTTATCCCAGGTAAGCTTAAAATTTGCATCTCTGCATCCAAATGGTGGAGCCTCGGGTATTTCTATTTCTGTCCCTGGATATTTTTCTATATCTACATATAATTCTTTTACACCAGAAATAAGGTTTTTCATCGCCTCTTTAAAGGAACCATATCTAGTTATTTTCCCTTTGCCAAGTGGTCCATAGTGTAAGTTATCTTCAAACCCTCCTTCCGTGGGCATATTGGTTACTCCTACTCGCCATTCACCAGGTTTATAAACATATGTGAAACATTGTTCATGTGGACCTTTTGTTATTGCCATCTCAGAAGCGGCACTTGTTTGCAACCAATCGTTCTCATATTTACAGAACAGCTGTAAATCAGGATCAACAGAAGGCAGAGTAATACCAACTGCTCCACCAAAACCAGGTACGAGATTTAAAAGTTTAGATCTAATTACGAAAGAAGAATACCACATATCTGCTCTAATGTATTTGAATGCATCATCCACTGTGAAATATTCGTATTCGGATGCAATTCCAAAAGGCCTTTTCAATGTTAGCTGCTCGTTCTGCACTTTGCCTGATATCTTACCAGATATACTTTTTGTAATTTCAGTGTTTTCTGGTTTGTTATAACTTTCTTCTATAACTGCAACTACTGCGTTATCTGAATACGACCATTCGCTAAGAGCTATATCACTTGCGAGTTTATACGGATCATTACTTTTTATTTCCGTGCGTTCCCTTGATATCCAACTCGAATCCAAATCTTTTTTATTTACAT
>JBFYMG010000039.1:0-7676 GCA_041305025.1 Thermoplasmatales archaeon | reverse complement strand
AGCATCTATGTATTTGTCTAGTTCGTTTTTTGGTTCTGATTCTGTCGGCTCTATCATCAATGCTTCTTTTACAATAAGTGGGAAGTAAATTGTTGGTGGATGCAAACCATAATCAAGGAGGCGTTTAGCAACATCTAACGCTCTGATATTTTTTTCTTGTTTCAGTTTCTCGCAACTGAGCACAAACTCGTGTTTCCTTAGCTGTTTGTATGGTAGTTCGTATTTTTTTGATTCTACTAGTTTCTTTTTCATGTAGTTTGAGTTTAGTACAGCTATTTCTGATGACTCTTTAAGTCCGTCTCCACCCATCATTGTTATGTAGATGTATGCTTTCAGTAACACTGAGAAGTTGCCGTAGAATCCTTTTATTTTTCCAATGGAGTGCGGGTAATTGTAGTCAAAATTGTAGTTGTCTTTTTTGTCTTTTATTATTCTTGGTGTTGGCAGGAATTTTTCTAGTTTTTCTTTGACTCCAACTGGTCCGCTACCTGGTCCGCCTCCGCCGTGTGGTGTTGCAAATGTTTTATGTAGATTTAGATGTACGATATCAAACCCCATATCACCAAGTCTTGCTTTTCCCATAATTGCATTCATGTTTGCCCCATCGTAGTAGAGTAGTGCTCCTGCTTTGTGTACTAGTTTTGATATCTCTAGTATATCTGACTCAAATATTCCCAGTGTGTTTGGGTTTGTGAGCATGAAACAAGCGGTTTTTTCAGAGAGAGTTTTTTCTAAGATGTTTAGGTCGACTGTTCCATCTTGTGTTGATGGTATTTCTGTTAGTTTATATCCTGCCATTGCAGCGCTTGCTGGGTTTGTACCATGTGATGTATCTGGTAGTATGACTTCGTCTCGCTGGTTGTCTTTGTTGAACTCATGATATGCACGAGTTAGTAGCATTCCCAAAAACTCGCCATGCGCCCCTGCTGCTGGTTGAAGCGTGAAGTAGTCCATACCCGATATTTCACAGAGCATTTTTTCAAGTTCATACATTAGTTGTAGGTTGCCTTGTATTGTTGAAGGATCTTGGTACGGATGCGTGTTTGAGAAATTATCCCAACGGGCAATTTCTTCACATATTTTTGGGTTGTATTTCATTGTACATGAGCCTAGTGGGTAAATACCTGATTCTACACCATAGTTCATCTGACTTAGGCGCAGGAAATGACGGACTACTTGGGTTTCATCTAAATCAGGAATACAGATTTTTTCTTTTCTTTGAATAGAATTTGGTAACGTATTATTTTGTTTGCCTTCGCATACTTTTTTGTATGACTCTAACTCGTTTAGCAAGGGTTCATCGTAAACAGCTGATCTATACATGTGATGCCTCCTTTAGTGCAGAAACAAGTTTTTCTATGTCTTTGTCTGTGTGGATTTCTGAGATTCCGAAAAGCATGCAATCTTTTAGTTCAGGATACCATTTCTCCAGGATTAAACCGCCTTGAACATCTTTTTTTAGTAGTTCTTTGTTGATTTTGTTTGGATCAGCCTTTGATTTAATTACGAACTCGTTAAAATTAGTGCCTGTGAATCTTTTTTCAAAACCAGCAATAGAACTTATTAGTTTTGATAGTTTTTGGCCTTGTTCATAGTTTATTTTGCTTAGTTCTTCTAAACCGTTGCCACCAAGCCATGCAAGGTAGGTTACTGCTGTGAGAGCACATAAACCCTCATTTGTGCAAATGTTGCTCGTGGCTTTACTACGTCGTATATGTTGTTCTCTAGTCTGAAAAGTCATACAGAATGCTCGTCTACCATCAAGGTCTTTAGTCATACCAATTATACGACCAGGCATTTGGCGTAAAAACTCGTTTTTACAAGCAAAAATACCAAGACTTGAGCCGCCGAAATCCATTGGGTTGCCAAAAGCTCTTCCCTCACCAATCACAATATCTGCACCGTAGCTACCAGGACTTTTTGTTACTCCTAGTGAAACAGGATCAACTCCTACAACAAAAATGGAACCATTATCTTTCACAGTTTTACGGATTTTTTCAACATCATCCTCAAAAACACCGAAAAAATTAGGGTTTTCAATATAAACCCCAGCTGTGTCGTTATCAATGTTTTGTTTTAGTTTTTCTAAATCTATTTTCCCTGTTTTATTATCGCATGGTATTTCTTTTATTTTTATACCTGGGCCTTTTGTATAGTTTTTAAGAACAGATTTTTTCTCCCAAGAAATATTTTGAGGGATGACAAAGGTTTTTTTCTGGTTTATTCGTGAGCACATTAAAGCTGCTTCGCCTAGAGCAGTAACACCATCGTACAATGACGCGTTAGACATATCCATGCCTGTTATTTCTGCGATTATGCTCTGATATTCAAACATAGCTTGCAGAAAACCTTGTGACGCCTCAGGTTGATATGGAGTATAGGCTGTGTAGAATTCTGAGCGAGAGATTATTGATTTAACAGCTGCTGGTATGTAGTGTGGTTTTATTCCCCCTCCTAGAAAACTTGGTATTTTACTGTTTTTATTAGCTAGTTCTCTGAGTTTTTGTTCTGTTTCTTGTTGGGATAAACCTTTTGAAATGTTTAGGTTTTTAACTCTTATTTGTTTTGGAATATCTGAAAATAGCTCGTCTATATCGTTTAATCCTGTTTCTTTAAGCATGTTGTTTTTTATTGTTGAGTTTGGGATAAAGTTCATAGGAATCCCCCATGACGGTAACAATATTATGTTAAAGAAACTTATCGTGGGATAAGAGGTTTTGTAAAAACTTTAAATTAGTGGATAATAGTTTGCTTTGTATATGAATTATTATATTTTCAAGGACAAAATAGAGGAAAAAATACAGATTGGTAAGCTTGTCTGTTTAGCTAGATCTTATAGGAAGCACGCCGAGGAGATGAATACAAACATAACTGAAGATCCTCTTCTTTTCCTTAAACCTGCCAGTTCAATTATATTTAATGGCGATTCCGTAATCATCCCTAAAATGTCGAATTGTTTGCATCATGAAGTTGAAATGGGAGTTGTTATCAGTAAAAAATGTAAAAATGCTTCACAAAAAAATGCTTTGGATTATGTTCTTGGTTACCTTGTTTGTTTAGATATAACCGCCAGAGACATCCAGGATAAAGCAAAGAAGAACAGTTGGCCCTGGGCCATAGCTAAGGGCTTTGATACATTTGCACCTATCAGCGATGTTGTTTTAAAAGATAAGATAAAGAATCCAAACAATCTTGATTTATCGTTAAAAGTTAACGGAGAAATCAGACAGAGCTCTAACACAAAATACATGATTTATTCTGTTGAACGTATCATAGAGTTTGTCTCCGGCATCATGACTTTAGAAAAAGGGGATCTTATAATGACTGGTACTCCTGAGGGTGTTGGAGAAATTACCAAAGGGGACGCACTTGAAGCAAAACTTGGCGAATATTGCTCCTTAAAAGTGAATGTTAAATAGCTGACTTATGCGCCTGTTCTAGCAGCCATTTCCAGATTGGCTTTACTACAATCTTTTTATTATTTTCAATAATTTCTTCCTCATGATCTGCTGTAAGAATCAACCCCTGTTTTAGTTTGTAGGTTTTAAGAGCTTCAAGTAATCCATTCATTTCTCGCTCCTTGTTGTTTTGTAAGTTTTGTGTAACTTGAATCGCATCTACAATTGTATTGCCTTTTCTGATCACAAAATCACATTCATAGTCTTCCTTATGAAAGTAAATCTCTTTGTTTTGTCTTTTAAGATGTAAAAAAACTATGTTCTCAAGCATTCTACCCAAATCATCACTGGTTCTGAATCCTAAAACCCGCGCCATGGCGGTATCTATAAAATAAACCTTTTTATTGTAATATATCTGTTTTTTAATCGAGGGATTGTATCTGGATATCAAGAATGCAAGATAACTATTTTCCAGGTATTCAAAATACTCCCTAACAGTTGTTGCACTTGATAAGTTCGTCAGTTTTCGTAAACTGTTGAAACTGACTTCTTTTCCGATGTTGCTTACGATATAGTAGACGATTTCTTTGATTATTCTTTCGTTTGATAGATTATACCTAGTGATGATATCTCTATATATTATATTCTCATAAAGTGATTTCAGATAGTCCTCTTTTTCTGTTTGCAGGTATTCTGGAAATCCTCCTTTTTCAAGATACTCGTTGAAATATTTCTTCAGGATGCTTTTTTGCTCTGTTGTTAATCTTTCAACTGAACCAAATGAATGGTTCTTGAATTGTAAAAATTCCTTGAACGAGAACGGATAAAGTGAAAAGGAAATATGTCTTCCAGTTAGATGTGTCCCAAGTTCCTTACTAAGCATACTCGCGTTTGAACCAGTCACATAGATTTTTTTCCCCGAGTCATTAAGTCTTCGTATGAATCGCTCCCAATCTTTTATATTTTGGATTTCATCAAAAATAAATATTTTCTTTGTACCAAACACCTCGACCAGGAGTTCATGTAATGCCTGAAAGTCATCGATTGTGAAATGAACGAATCGTTCGTCATCAAAATTCACATAGTAGCTGTCCTTGAGAGATTCGTTTCTCATTTTATGAAGGAGCGTTGACTTCCCAGATCTTCTTATTCCTGATATGATTATTATAAATGGCGTTCCTTTGAACTCGTCGATAGTTTCAATTAGCTCTCGGGGTATAAGATGGCTTATCTTTTTGGTGAACTGTTGCTCTATCAGTAGTTGTTTGATTTTATCTCTGTCCATGAGTTCATGAAATAGGCCTATATTTATAAAGGTTTGGCCTGGCAGACCAAACTTTTGGGTAATTATTTGGTTTGACAGACCAAATTACACTCAAAGCTAAATGATTTATGTCGATGTTAGATAATATTTGGAAAATGTTTTAAATCCAAATCATATTGCCAAGACTGCTTTTTATTATTGGAGGAGGCACAAGATACATGAAAGAGATTGTAATAGTTTCAGGTGTAAGAACTGCACAAGGGAAATTTGATGGATCTTTGAAAGGTTTTTCAGCTCCACAGCTTGGCAGTATCGTTATAAAAGAAGCTGTGAAACGGGCAGGCATAAAACCAACTGACGTGAATGAAGTTATTATGGGTAATGTTGTATCAGCGGGTCTTTACCAGAATGTTGCAAGACAAGCTGCAATAGCCGCTGGTATTCCGTATGAGGCTGGTGCTTTACATGTGGACAAGGTCTGTGGTTCATCTCTTAAAGCAGTAATACTTGCATCTCAGGCAATAAGATGCGACGATGCAGAGATAGTGGTTGCTGGTGGGATGGAAAGTATGACCAACTGCCCATATATCTTAGATAAAGCACGTTTTGGGTATCGGCTCTTTGATGGCAAAATTATCGACGCCATGGTAAACGACGGTCTTTGGGATGTTTACAATAAATTCCATATGGGTATGACGGGAGAAATTGTTGCAGAAAAATACAAGGTTACAAGAGAGGATTGCGACAGGTTTTCAGCGGGAAGCCACGAGAAAGCAGCAAAAGCAACAGAAGAAGGCAAATTCAAAGAGGAAATATTACCAATAGAGATCAAACAAAAGAAAGGAGACCCAATTATTTTTGATAAAGACGAAGGCATAAGAAGAGATTCAACTTTTGAAAATCTTTCAAAACTTAAACCAGTTTTCAAAGAAGGCGGGATTATAACAGCAGGAAACGCATCACAGATTACAGATGGCGCATCAGCTGTTGTAGTGATGAGCAAAGACAGGGCAAAAAAACTTGGTTTAAAGCCACTTGCTACAATAAAAGGATACAATACAGTTGGTGTTAAACCAGAGTATGTTATGGAGGCACCAGTTCCTGGTGTGAAAAGCCTTTTGAAAAAGATGAATCTAACAATTGATGATATCGACCTTGTTGAGCATAACGAGGCGTTCTCATCTGCATCTGTTGCACTTATGAAAGAAGTGGGAATACCAAAAGAGAAATTCAACATACATGGTGGTGCAATCGCTCTTGGCCACCCAATAGGATGCAGTGGATCAAGAATACTCATAACATTGATGCACGAAATGAAACATTATAATAAAAACAGAGGACTCGCAACAATTTGTCTTGGTGGCGGACATGCTGTTTCAATGATAATTGAAAGGGGAAATTAAAATGAAGATTAGCAAAATTGGTGTTATTGGTGCTGGTCAGATGGGCCATGGTATTGCTCTAGTTGCTGCACAGGCTGGTTTTGATGTAATTATTCGCGATACCACAGATGATTTTGTTAAAAAAGGTATTAGCAAGATCGAAAAATTCCTAGATAAAAGCATAGAAAAAGGCAAGATGACTGCAGATGACAAAAAGAAGATTCTTTCTCATGTAAAAGGCACTACAAAACTAGATGATTTAAAGAGCGTTGATTTGATAGTTGAAGCTATTTTTGAAAACATCCAAGTTAAAAAACAATTGTTCAAAGAGCTTGATGGCATTTGTAAAAAAGAGTGTGTTTTTGCATCAAACACATCCACCATTCCTATAACAGATATCGCATCAGCAACCACAAGACCTGAGAAATTCATCGGTATGCATTTCATGAACCCGGTTCCACTCATGAAACTTGTTGAAGTTATTCGTGGTCTTAAAACGGATGATGAGACAACCCACCTCATAAAAGAGCTATCTGAAAAGATGGGTAAAATCCCAGTTGAGGTAAACGACGGACCAGGCTTTGTCTCCAACAGGCTTTTGATGCCTATGATAAACGAGGCGATATACTGCCACATGGAAGGAATAGGTACTGTTGAGAATATTGATAATGTGATGAAACTAGGGATGAATCATCCGATGGGACCCTTGGAGTTGGCTGATCTTATTGGTCTTGATGTCGTACTAAATATAATGACTGTTCTTTACGATGGTTTCAATGATTCCAAGTATAGGCCTTGTCCACTTTTGAAGAAGATGGTACAAGCAGGTCAACTTGGTCGTAAAACAGGTAAGGGTTTCTATAACTATAACAAATAGGTGATAATCAAAATGTCATACGCAAATATACTAGTTGAAAAGAAAGAAAGTATCGGCGTAATTAAGATCAATCGACCTAACAATTTAAACGCATTGAACAAAGATACGATACTTGAATTAACAAAAGCTGTCGAAGAGCTTGAAAAAGACAAAAGCATAAAAGTTGCAATACTGACTGGCGAGGGAAAGGCATTCATTGCTGGTGCTGATATAAAACAGATGAGAGACATGAATCCTTCTGAGGCAAAAAAGTTTGCTGAGATGGGACACAACCTTTTGATGAACATTGAGAAATCAAGACTACCATTTATTGCAGCGATTAATGGTTACGCGCTTGGTGGCGGCTGCGAGGTTATGATGGCTTGTGACATATGCATAGCAGCAGTTAGCGCAAAGATTGGACAACCTGAAATCAATCTTGGCATACACCCTGGTTTTGGTGGAACTCAGAGATTACCAAGGCTTGTTGGTCGTATGAAAGCAAAAGAACTGTTATTAACAGGAGATAACATTGATGCGAACGAGGCACATCGCATAGGTTTAGTAAACATGGTTGTGCCTGATGATAAAATCATGGAAGAGGCAATGAAGATGGCTGGTAAGATTGCTAGTAAATCAACTGTACAAACAGATTTTATTAAAGCCCTAGTAAACAAAGGAATGGAAGTTGACCTGAAGAAAGCGTGCGAATTGGAGATATCCTATTTCTCCAAGAGTTTTCAAACAGAGGATCAAAAGGAAGGAATGAGTGCTTT
>JBFYMG010000038.1:0-20148 GCA_041305025.1 Thermoplasmatales archaeon | reverse complement strand
TCATCTCGACCAATTCTTCCTGGGTTCTCACGTCGCTTACCACTTTCATATCTCTCATTTTTCACCACCTTTTCCTATGTTATACTCTGTCACTGATACTATTTAAATATATCGTGCAATACTTCTCATTTTGACATTATTACACGACTCATTTTATCTCGAGTCGATCCTTAAAACTAGCATACAGATAACGTACTATTAGTTCCAACCGATAATCTTGTACACTTAATCCTCCGTGCATCAGGCCTAACGCAATGTCTGCAAGTTTTTTGTTCTTACCTGCAAGTTTCACAATTTTTTCTGCATCTCCACCCATACGTCTAGTTGAACCAAGAAGCAACTCTATATCTTTACCAAAGTCTTTTTTCCAACCTTCTTGATACTTTGACAAAAAGTTTTCACTAGTATTGCCCACCTCAAGAGCGTCAATTATGACGCCGGCAGCGATTTCACCTGAGGCCATAGCATAATAGATGCCTTCTCCCGTGACCGGATTTATAAACCCACTTGCATCACCACAGAGAAGAACTCTATTTGCATATGTTTTTTCAAGTGGACCAAAATGAAGAGCGCCACCTTTACATTTCCCTACTTCAAGATTGTTTGGTATTATCTTTGTTCTCTTGAGCATTTTAATGTAATTTCTATATACGGTCAATAAATCCATCTTTGTTTTAGATATGTGTGCATCTGGGCTGAATTTTCCAATGCCTATGTTTATATGCTGCTTTTTTGGAAATACCCACCCATAACCAATTATTCCTTGAAATTTTAAATGGATGTGACATGTTTTTTCTTCTCCGAAATAATTATTTATTGCATCTTCCCCTAAATTATACTCATTTAGGATACAGAAACCAAGATACTTTTTAGGAGGTGCTAGTCCTGTTTTTTTTGCAACAACACTCCAAACGCCATCTGCACCAACAACTATCTCTGAATCTACCTCAGTTTTATCATCCAAAATAATCTTTGCTTTCTCTTTTGAAATTTTTACATCTTTGACTGCCCGTCCATCGATAAATTCAGCTCCGCTGTCAATTGCCAATTGGAGCAATCCCATGTCAAATTTTTCCCTGAGCACCATTGCGACAATTGGGTCAATTTTTTTGTATATGGCTTTGTATTTTAAAGAAGGAGAATAAGAAACTCCCCCGCAAGAGTATGATTCGATCAAATCTTTATCCTTTGCATAAGTAAACCTATTCAAAACCCTACATGGCAAACCGCCACCGCATGGCTTATCTCTTGGAAATTTGCTTTTATCAACAAGAAGAACCTTTACTCCTTTTTCTGAGAGAAATTTTGCAGCAGTTGAACCAGCAGGACCAGCGCCCACAATAATAACTTCATACTGCGTCATTTAATTGCCCCCTTATAAATTGCCAGATAACAAACATATTAGAGATATATAAATTTTATAGATAGCTAAATTATATAATAAATGATCATTTTATGTTGCTCATGCGCGCTCGACAAGTGTATGTTTCTCCATCGCAAAGGAAAAATAATTGCTGCACACTACTTTTATAAAGAAATAATTGTTACGGATTTGTAGGCCAGGGATGTAAAAATGAACAAGACATTAATAGCAGTAGGTGTGGGAATCTGGGGAGTTATGCTTATTTTGAATTTTATACTCAGGGGTTCATTGGGATCGCTTGGGTTAAACTGTGACGAACAAATAGCAACGTTATTTCCTTTAACATTGGTAGAAATTATAGCATTCATAATAACAATGGTCGGTATTTTTAGAAGAGATTAAGTGATCCGATTGTTAGGTGTTATGGTTTTATAAAGAAATAAACCATTTAGGATAAGAGGTGATGGGAAAATGAATAAACAATTTATAGCTGTTGGGATAATACTTGTTCTGTTGGTTGTTGGATTAAGCGGGTGCACGCAAAATGCTACAGATATAAATGCTGATGAAGCGAAGAAGTTTGTTGGAACATGGAAAGCAAGCGAATACGACGTCCACATCTTTTCTTTGGGCGGAGCATGCAAGTATCTCAATGTTACAGGTACATACAACACAGAAGACGGGCAATTAACTGTTGATCTGAACAACGGATTGAAATATACATACTATTACAGTTTCTCAAATAACAATACGATACTTACTCTCACACATGTGGAGAGAGGATATACTACGATTTATACAAAACAACAATAAAAACAAGTAGTTAACCGTCATAAAAATATTTTTTCTTATCAGTTATCTATATATTTTTAAAGCAGTAGAATATAATAATTGGTAGTATGAAGAGCTGTTGCATGGATTATAATTGCATTCAATGTTGCTTGGAAACAAGTATGCCTCTATCGAATCGAGATATAGAACGGATAAGCGGGTTGGGATTTGATACTGATTTTTTTGTTACCGAGCTTGATGGATGGCTGCAATTAAAAAATCATGATGGGAGATGCGTTTTTCATAACGGTAAAATATGTTCGATTTATGAAAATAGGCCTGAAGGATGTGGATTATATCCTGTAATATATGATAAAGATGAGAACCGGGCCATATTTGATGAAGACTGTCCTCACAGAAATAAATTTCAGATATCTGGGAGTATCATAAAACAGTTGAACAATACTATTTCAAGACTGGAATGTGAGAGAGCCAAACGAAAGAGAAACGAAGGATAAAACAATAAAGATTATATTGGAGAACGTTGCATATAATATATAATTGAGAGATGAATTAAATGAAAGATAAGAAAGATCTAACCCTGCAGAATTTAATGCAGATGTCCCATGATATGAAGGATCTAGAGAAAGATTTGGACATGATCAAGGAATTTATGAGTGCCGATGAAATCAGGACAATTTTAAAAATAGCGAAAGAGAAATAGCATTCATTGACAGTTCAAGTAACCTACTAGTTACTGTTTTTTCAATCAAAAAATATTACAAAATTTATGAAATTACCATCTTCCTCTTTTCTGATATGTTCTTATGAAATTCTCTATGCTTCGATCATAGGTTTTTTCAACATCTTCTGGGAAGAAACATGCCGGAAGTTCTCTTCTAGTTCGATGATAACTAACGCATTCACAACAAATGCCTTTTTTATCGCAAGAATAGCTACAAATACATGACGATTTGTTTTCTTTTACTTTACATTCTACCATAATTTACCTCTCATTTTACCAAAATTTTGAATTCTTCCTCATTAATTATCTTCAGTCCTAGTTTTTTTGCTTTTTCATATTTTGAACCGGGTTCTGTGCCCACTATAACATAGTCAATATCTTTACCAACTGATGATGCAACAATACCTCCTTTTTGTTTTATGAGATCTGATGCATCTGGGCGCGACAGAGACTGCAAGCCACCAGTAAACACAAATTTTTTACCCATAAGTAGCAAATTCTCTGCTTTTCTTACCTCCTTTGTTTTGATGCCGATGTCTCTGAGTCTGTCGATAAGATCCATGTTTTCTTCTGATGCAAAAAATGTGGCGATTGCTTCTGCGGTTTTATCACCAAGACCAAAGATTTCTTTCAGCTCTTCAATGCTTGCTTTTGCAAGTTCATCTATGGAATTGTATCTCGAAGCAAGAACCTGAGCAGCATATTTTCCAACATGCCGTATTCCCAGCGCATAAATCAAACGAGATAAGCTCTGATGTTTGCTCTTCTCAATTGAATCTAGGAGATTTTGGGCAGATTTATCTTTGAAGCCTTCCAGCCTTAAGATATCCTCTTTTTTGAGGCCATATATATCAGCAACATTGTCTATGAGCTCTTTTTCAATGAGTTTGTCGATAGTTGATTCCCCAAGATGCTCAATATCCATAGCATCACGTGATGTATAGTATTTTACGCGCCATTTCAAACGAGCTGGGCATAGGCGATTTAAACAGCGGACTGCAACTTCATCTTCTGTACGAGCGACATCTGATCCACAAACTGGGCATTTCTTTGGGATTCCTTTCGTTTTTTCATTGCCGGTTCTCTTTTCTTTTATACTTTCCACAACCTGTGGAATCACATCCCCGCTACGCTCTACTAAAACTGTGTCTCCAACTCTGATGTCTTTTCTTTTAAGTTCATCGAAATTATGCAGGGTAGCACGAGAAACTGTAACACCGCCTACTTGAACGGGCTCTAAGACTGCCACTGGAGTTAGTGTACCCGTTCTTCCAACCTGAATTACAATATCATTTAGCTTTGTAGTTGCCTGTTTTGCTGTAAATTTAAATGCAATGGCCCATCGGGGATGTTTTATTGTTGATCCCAATTGTTTCTGTTTTTCTATAGAATTTACTTTGAGTACTGCACCATCAATTTCATAATCAAGAGTTTCACGTTTCTCTTCTAGACTTTTGCAATAGTCAATAGCCTCTTCGATGTTCTTTACCTTTTTAATTAAAGGATTTACACGGAATCCTGCTTCTTTTAATGTCGTAATAGCTTTTTCGTGAGTCAAAAACTCTTTATCAGAGTAAGAAATGAAATATAGAAATACATCTAGTGGTCGTAATGCAACAATGCGAGGATCAAGTTGCCGCAAAGACCCTGCAGCCGCATTGCGAGGGTTTGCAAAAATCTGTTCTCCTTTCTTTTCTTGCGCTTTATTGAACTTTTTGAATGCATTGATAGGAAAATAGGCCTCGCCACGCACCTCGACATTCTTTAAGGCCGATCCACGTAATTTGAGAGGGATGCTATGGATTGTTTTCAGATTTGTAGTGACATCATCGCCCTTTATGCCATCTCCGCGGGTTGCCCCTCGCACCAGTATGCCATTTGAATAGAGCAGAGCGACTCCCAACCCATCGATCTTTGGTTCTGCGACATACTCCACATCACCCACGTTCTTTTTTACCCGCTCATCAAATTCACGTAGCTCATCATAAGAGTATGCATTATCTAACGAAAGCATCGCCACTTTATGTTCTACTGAATTAAATTCTTCAAGAGGTTCACCGCCAACCCGTTGCGTCGGGGAATCAGGAGTGACAAGATCAGGAAATTGTTTTTCCAACGCTTCGAGTTTCTTCAGAAGCATATCATATTCGTAATCAGAAACAACGGGCTTATTCTCAACATAGTACTTGTAATTATGATAATTAAGGTCTTCACGAAGCTTTTCAATTTCTTTTTTGGCTTCATTTTTATTCATGCTTTTCACCAAGAATTTTTTCGATATAATTCAGTTGGTATGTATTGAGAATGTCCTTTTTTTCTAGCCAACCTCTCCGTGCATTTGCTATTCCAAAATGCATAGATGTAAGATTATTAAAACTATGCGAATCGGACCCTAGAACAAATCTTACTCCTCGTTCTTTTGCAAGCTTCACATAGATATCTGGCAAATCAAGGCGATCAGGAAATGAATTAATTTCTAAGAATACTTTTCTTTCTTTTGCAGTATCGATAATTCGCTCTATATCTACCTCATAAGGGTCCCGCTTTCCAATCAATCGACCAGTTGGGTGAGCAAGGAAATCAACACAATCATTTTCAAGGCCTCGTACAATCCTTTTGGTCATCTCATCTCTATCCATCTTAAAACCTGTATGAATGCCGATGTAAACAAAATCAAATTTTTTTAGGATTTTGTTGCTGTAATCCAAGGTTCCATCAGATTTTATATCGCATTCTGTGCCGCATAAAATTTTGAAGTCTGATAGTTTTTTGTTTAATTTTTCAATTTCATCAAGTTTTTTTGCGATTCTATCTTCAGATAGTCCATTTGCAATTTTCAACGATTGAGAGTGATCGGTGCTTCCAAAAAAAGAATACCCAAGTTTTTTTGTATACTGTGCCAAAGTCTCAAGTGAGTCACTACCATCACTCCATATGGAATGAACATGAAAATCTCCTTGAACATCATCGTATCCAACCAATTGAGGAATTTTTCCTTTTCGGGCTTCTTCCAGTTCACCTCTGTTCTCTCTTAGCTCAGGCTCAATATATGAAAGACCTAGCTTTTTGTAGATGTCTTCCTCATTTTTTCCAGTTATGTACTTTTCTGTTTTTTTATCAAAAAGACCGTACTCGTTAAGCTTGTAACCTTTTTTTATTGCTAAACCGCGCATAGCTACATTATGCTCTTTGGAGCCAGTAAAATACTGTAGTGCTGCACCATAACTTTCCTTTTTCACCACGCGAAGATCAACCTGAAGAGTATCATTTAAAAGTACGCTTGTTTTTGTGCTTCCCTTCATAAGAACATTTTGAACATCATGATATTTGACAAAATACTCCATCACCTCATCAGGATACTCTGACGACGCAAGAATATCTAAATCGCCGATTGTTTCTTTCATCCGACGTAGACTACCAGCCACACTTAAATTATCTATCTTTTTGCACTTTTTTAGATACTCAATATATCTACTTCCGTTTGCGTAGGCGATATAAAGTAATACGCGGCCGCTTGTTTTTTCTAAAAGTTGTATGCCGCGGAGAATATTTCTTTCAGTTATCTCGCCAAAACCATCTAATGCACGTAGCTTACCCTCAACACAGGCTTTTTGAAGCTCCGTTATGGTTGTTATACCAAGATTTTTATAAAGTGAGGCGACCTTTTTGGGACCCAGACCAGGAATATCCAGTAATTTTAGTAATCCTTCTGGAATTTCTTTCTTTAATCGTTCAAAATACTCTGATTTGCCCGTCTTGACGATTTCCGTAATTTTTTTTTCAAGTGCCTCTCCAATGCCTGGAATTGATTCAAGTCTTTTTTCGTTAGCAACAGTTTCAATATCCTCTTCCATCGTTTCTATTGTCTGAGCGGCCATGCGATAGGCTCTAGTTTTGAAAAATATCTCCCCTTTCAAGTCTAGTATATCTGCAATCTTATACAACATGTCTGCAACAAGTTGGTTTTTCATGGCTTGTCTCTTTTTATTTTTCCAGATAAATTACTATTTTTACCTCATCCCCGTCTTTCAGATTCAATTTTTTTCTAAGGTGATCTGGAGAAATAAACTCTAGTATGTTTGAATAATGACTACGCAACGGTAAAACAATCGCACTTTTGATCCCATTTATCTTTGCTTTAAAACATCTTACGCCGCCAAACGTACGGTTTTTAGTTTTAAATTCATCTACGTCTATTGCATTACAATTTTTCAATAAACGCAACTTGTTTCTTTCTATCTGCTCAATTTCCACATTCAGTGTTCCAGGGAATGGAACAAAGCCAATTTTCTCCTTGAATTGATCGACGTATCCACTCTGCCCGGTATAGTATCTTCCTTCTCCAATACCAGATACAACCTTGCCCGTAAAATGAATTTTATTTGGTAGTTCAAAAATCTGATGATATTCTGAATATTCCTTTTGCAGTGCCTCATCCCCGAGAGCCGTTATTTGAATGAGTTGTTTTTTGATTCCCAGTTCTCTAGTTATCATCCCGTCTTGATCCAATTCTAAAAGATATCTAGAGGCGGTTTGCTGACTTGTTTCCAATTTTCTTGCAAGTTCAACAGAAGAAATTTCTATTTTATTTTTAATTCCCCCCAATAACGCAATCTCTTTCAGAGTTTGTAACAGATACGATTTCATAGAATATCCTTTCCAATTATTATCTAATACTAGCTGCTAGTTTTTCTCCCTCTTTGGTAAGAATGTACTTGTTGCCATTTTTCTCCAATATGCCGCCGCTTATAAAATCATTTACAACCTTTTTAGCTACTAGAAGTACGATATGATGTTTTTTTGCAATCCTTTCAATATTTGTTTCGCCAGACGCAATTTCGTCAAATATTGCCATTCTGAATTTGTTTGAAAGTATGAATCCTTCATCCATGACTTACACCAACATCTTAATTTACAGGTATCACATAAAGTTTTTCAATTTTATGTTCGAAAAAATTCCAATCATACTTCGTGCAGATGAACTGTTAGATAGATGTTTCAGAAAAGCAGGCAAGATACTAATCCACGATAAAGAGACCATCTACAAGAACAAAAAAACGATTATTGCAAGAACAGATTCATTTGCAACAACCCTTATTGCTACACTGGAAAAATACGTAAAAGAATTTCCTTCAATTGATAATCTTCCAATGTTTTATCAAGAGCTTATAGACATCAAGATAGATACAAATAAGTTGAAAAAATCTTTGGGCGCTGTCGCTTGGGCTCAAAAAACCTGTAGAATGATCTATTCGAAGCAAGCTAAAGCATTAAAAAAAGCGAAAGGCATTGATTTTTTGAAACAAAAACAAAAAGAAATCTATGGCAGAATGTCTTCTGTTGTAAAACAGGTTGATAAAAACTTGAAATTGCTTGCTGAAGCACAAAATATTATGAATGAATTTCCAGAAATACAAGATGTACCTACAATTGTAATAGCAGGATACCCCAATGTTGGGAAATCATCCCTTCTTAGATGCCTTTCATCTGCAAAACCAGAGGTTGCTCAGTATCCGTTTACAACAAAAGAGATTCATGTGGGTCATATCGAAAAAACTGAGAGATACATTGCAAGTAAGTATCAAATAATAGATACACCTGGCCTTTTAGATAGGCCGCTGTCTGATAGAAACGACATGGAAATGCAGGCAATAGCTGCACTTAGCCATCTCGCTGATTTGATAGTATTCCTAATAGATACCTCTGAGACCTGTGGTTACACTCTCAAAGATCAAAAGCATTTGCTGACTCAAATAAAAAAAATATTTGGCGATAAACCCATAATCCTAGTCGAAAGCAAGATGGACATAAAAAAAACAGATTCCCGCAATCTAAAGATATCTTGCGAAACAAAAGAAGGCATAGATCTTCTTTTAGATGAGATTTTCTCACGTTTTAAATCAGAAGAAAAAATTGAATAAAAAAAGAAATGAGAAGATTAGGTTTTCTTCTTTCTCATTTTAACAAGAACTAGAGTGGTCACTATAAAGAGAATGAATGCTAGCAAGATCATGATAATTATCTGAGTCATCGGAAATAGAGTTACATTTATTGGTTCGACTTGTGAATAACCAAGGACACCTGTGTTGGTCGATAATCTGGTTTTGAACTCATAATATCCGCTTCCTTCACTAGCTGTAAATGACCAGGTGAATGGCGCGCTCGTTATTTTATTTCCGTATTGCTCCCAATCACTCCAGTTTTCTTTGTCTGATGAGTAGCGGTAGTATAGTTCCGCTTTTGTCACGTTGCCATTAGCAGGTATTTCAGCTGTGATTGCGAATTTGTTATCAAAGTGCAATTCTTTAAAGTCTGATAAATCCAGATAGGTTCGTGCAACAGTGAGATCTTTTATTATTTTAAGCGCATCGTTCTCCGATGAAATATATTGATTTCCAAAGGAGTCAGTTAATCTGAAGTATATGTAGTGAGTCACTCCTTCTTTTATATCTGTCCAGTCGTTTTCTGGAAGACTCCACGCTCCAGTGTAGCTTTTGCTAGTTATATCATCCGCATTAATCTCTGTCCATTCGTTTAACCCCTTGGAGTCTAGACGGTATTCGACGGTTTTGAGTTGATAGTCATCTTCGAATTTAATTGAAAAGCTGGGCAACTCTTCACCAAATATATATTCCTCATCCAATTCTGGTGCAGATGGCTCAGTCATATCAAAACTAAATGATATTTCCCCTGCATTTGGCAGATCTTCCACATTACCCGCGTGATCTTCAGCAACAGTACAGAACTCATACGCCCCGCTATCATATTCAAATGTCCATTCATATGGTGATCCTAAGGCTAGTTCATAATCAATCCAACTGTCATCGGCTATGTCGGTTTGTCTAAATTTCAATGTTACGCTTTTTATGCCACTTTTATTTACGTTAGCAACACCAGGATCGCTGGCATTAGCTGAAATTACAACGCCCAAGTTATACTGAGCCTGATAACTATTCTTGTGTTCTATGTAGGAGCTGGGTTTAATTTTATCCTTTTTGAATTGTTTTGTGATAGTTTTTTCATTACCGGCCAGGTCTTTTATAGAAAGTGTTATGCTTGTTAAATCAGCAATCTGTTCACTAATATCTGATGCCAATATATCTGCGGTCATCGTCTGGTTTTTTGTCGTCCCTGACGCTCCAGTGCAGTTTGTCTTGATCCAATTTGAAGTCACAACTTTATTCGATAAGTTTTTGTATGTTATTTGGTACATTGCAGAATCTACATCTAGTCCGGGTGTTCTATCATGAACGTTGATTTCACATTTTGGAGTATCAGTATTGATCCAACCAGTTGGACTTGGGATAAAAGTGTTGTCATAAAATTCAGGTGGAGTTGTCTCTGTTTTAAATTTGACAGTCCAGCTATCCAAAGTTGGGCTACTAGTTTTCTTTGTAAGCTGTGCACTCAGTCGTATGATTCCACTGTTTATAGTAGAGATATCGCCGCCACTTCCGTTTCCTTTAACGTTAGTTAGTAATACGTTATAATCCTCATCAAGGATACTAAAAACGATACCGCTACCAGTAGTAGGAACAGTCACGGCATTTAGTGTATCCCACCATTTGCCCGTTGGAATGTGTATGGGTTTAGAAACAACTCGAGCTATTTTATTAGTTGTATAGTTCCCAATACTAATAAGTCGCCCGGTAAAACTAATTAAGTCATCTGTCACACTTACATATAACAGCCCATCTGCGACAATCGGGGAAGCAAATATGAAAGCAGGTGCCAATAATTCTGGATCCTCAATCTCGCAGTTAAACTCCCATATTTTTTCACCATCAGATATATCGAGGGCAAATACAACTCCATTTGCCGACGTAACATAAACGGTATTATTTGCTACAACTGGTGATGTGCATGAATAAGTCGGTATTATGCCATAGATGTTGGAAGGCATATCCGCGTTCCATATTTCAGTTCCGTCTAAGCTATATGCATAAACTTTCCCATCAGGTGATGTTGCAAATATTCTATTTGCGTCTTCTTTAATTGCAGGCGTAGATGTAGCCATCAGATTATAAAGATGTAAACCTTTGGGCAGGCTTTCAAACGCTGGTACATTTTTTGCAAGGGTTTTATTCCAACAAATTGTGCCATTGTTTTCATATAATGCTAGAAGTTTTACATCTCCTTTTATTGATAGTATGCCTTGATCTTTTACAACGACAAAAACCTTACCATCACATACAACAGGTGATGCTCCTCCAACTAATCCAACGCTTTTATTCCAAAGCTCTATACCTGTGTCTTCATCAAAAGCAAACAAACTACTTCCAAATAGGTTGTCACAGCCTACAAAAACCATGCCATCGGCAACAGCAGGCGTAGAAAAACTACCAGCAGGCAAATCATTCTCCCACAGCAAACTCCCATCCGCCAGATTTAAAACTATTATTTTATTATTTCCACCTATGAGGAATCTCAAAAAAGATAACAGGGGAGTATCCCAGCTTTGTCCGTTCCAAGATGTAACAAAAACCTTATCATTGGCAACAGTTGGTGATGACGAAAAACATATCTCTTCATTGACAGATGGATAACTCCATACCTCATTTGTTAGGTTTGATTTATCCAGCGCATATATCTTATTATACGCATCAGTCTCACTTGTGTTAAGTTCACTTGTTGCAACAATTACGTAGCTATCAGTAACCGCAACTGACGAGTCAACGGTTTTCAGCGGATCGCTACTATCAAAAGCTATCTTTTTATTCGATGCTCCTATTGCATTGAACGCATATATTCTTTTGTCGGCAGATGATGCTATGTATACTTTACCATCACTCATAACAGGACTACGGAATCCTCCACCAACAGTTTCTTTTTCAGTAGTCCAATAAAGAGAAGATGTCTGTGGCCCGTATCCTTCATAGTATCGTGTATTGGCCGCATTTTTACCAAAAACAGGCCAACTACTGTAGAAATCACTTATGCTTATTATATCATCGACAATATTTGCCCCGACAATTTTATCTATTCTCAGATCCGTTGTAAAATCATCATTAAACTGAGTGCCAGTGGTTTGCCACGTCACACCCCAACTATACAACTTAGGCGTAATAGACAAGTCGTTGGAATGCAGTATAGCTTTTAATTTAATCTCGGTGGGTAAACTAGAAAAGGATGATAAGTCCAATGGCGAAACTGTAAAGCCTTTTGAATTCCCGGGCAGAATATTATCATTTATGAGAGCTCCTGCTGAATTCAGCAATTGTATTTTAACGGATGATGTGCCAGTTGCTCTTGAGCCACTCCAAACTACGCTCTCCCATCTGCCAAGAGTTGACGGTACGATATTCTTTGAGACAATATAACCTTCACCCAGGTAACCAACTTGAGTAGTTACTGTCAGATTTACATAATCGGTAGTTAAAATGCAGGTCTTCCCGTTATTTTTGGGAGTAGCAATAACTAAAAAATCAATGCTACCATCTTTACCTATATAGTTGCTACCATTTTCATCGCTTGTAAATATGATATCCCCGTCAGGATCTGTTCCTATACCAGAGCCATACGTTTTTGTACCAACGTTAATCCACCTGTCAACAACCAGATATGAATAATCCCATACGTACATGTCTATATCTTCGATATTTGCATCATTCTTGAAAGCTCCGTACCACCAAGCAAATTTAATCTCTTTTACAACGTTTTTATTTTGATCAATCTTGAGCCTGAAATGATGGATTGGAGAAAACGTATAGTTTAACAATTCATTATCAAAATATCTGGACTGTGTTTCTTCTACTTTGCCGCCTTTATGTTTAATGGCGTTGTAACTATCGCCAAATTTGACTTCATTTACTAGACTTCTAGCCCAAATGAACTCTTCATCCCCTCCTGTTAAAAATGATAAATCCGATGACCATGCCTCATGTTCGTTACCTGTTGCAGCGTAGTCATAATAGCAGAGATTACTGCCATAATCTAACTTGACACTACCGTTGGAAACAACACAGTTATTGTTTTCGCTTGTGCCCGTACCGTCTCCAAAATCATCAAACCATATACCATCGATGTTTTCTTGATGAGGAGCAGAAGACACACTTGTAAACAAGTTTAAACTTGAAATTAACAATAAGGCTATACACATAATAACAGATTTTTTGTTCTTAATATTTCTCTTCATATTGTATCTCCAGACTATCTGAATAAGTACATTTATATGACTTACTTATATTTAAATACTTTACGGTATATATTATTAGCCCATAGTATGGGGTTTTTCTATTTAACTTTTTATAATAATCTGAACATCCATTACATTTGTACCTGTTGGGCCAGTCAAAAGTATATCATCCAGTTTTTTAAAAAATTCATAAGAGTTATTTTTTTTCAGAAATTCATCTGGATAAATATTTTTTTTGCATGCCCTTGTCATTGTAAAACCATCAGCAATGGCACCAGCAGCATTGCTTGCTCCATCAATGCCATCGGTTGCAAAAGAAGCAAAAACTACATCTGCGCCATCTAATTCTTCAACGCCCCCTAAGACCATTTCTTGATTTCTGCCGCCCGCACCTTTTCCTTTCACCTCAACTGTGGTCTCTCCACCTAAAACAAAAGCAATTTTTTTGGCATCTATGCTGTAATAATTTCGTGCCTTACCAGCCAGATATTTGCCAATTTCTTTTGCTTCACCAATAAGAGATGTAGTCAAAAGCATTGTTTTGTAACCAAGTTTTTCTGCTTTATTTACCGCAGCCTTACATGCCATATTGTTGTTTGCAACAACAAAATTGAATACATTGTCGAAAATAGGATCATCACCCTTGAGAGTTTCAGGAATTTCGCCTTGGATTCCTTCTTCCAAAACTTTTTTTATGGCCGATGGCGCTTTTTCCAATAAATTATATTTTTTTAGAACCTTTTGCGCATCGATATATGTAGTGTAGTCAGGATATGTTGGGCCAGAAGCAATAGCATCTAGAGGATCGCCGACAATATCTGAAATAACAAAAGAAATCACCGTACATTTAACAGATTTGACAAGCTGTCCACCTTTAACAAATGAAAGATGTTTGCGTACAGTATTAATTTCATTTATATCTGCACCAGATTTCAATAACAAATTAATTGTCTGTTGCAAATCTCTCAGATTGACTCTTGGTTTGCATAAAAGCGCAGATCCACCACCAGATATCAACACGATTAAAAGATCATCGTCTCTGCAGCTTCTTACTACATCCAAGATTTTCTCTGTGCCATCTATGCTTTTTTGATTAGGTATTGGATGACCACCGACAAAAGTTGCTACACGATTGCTACGAACTTTTTTGTTTGCATCGCTGGTTATTACAACTCCTCTTTTGATATCAACAGAATCACAAACAGCTTTGGCCATGCCGACGCTAGCCTTTCCAAAACCAACTAAAAATATATTCTTAAACTCAGAAATATCGATAGTTTCCCCTTCAAAAACGATACGTTTTCCGTGAAACTTTGATTTAACCGTTTTATATGGGTCAACCGCGTTTAGAGACGAAGCCAATATATCAAGAATGTCTTTTCTTGTTTTCTTTAACTCTTTAGTTTGACCATTTTTGATAATCTGCTTCTGATTTTTAAATAACATAAGGCCCAGAATTATTTAAAAAATCATCTTCCAAATTTAAATTGTTTCATCATATTTTTTTGCAACTTTCTATCGCCTGAAAATCCCTTCATCATACGTTTTGTCATTTCATAATACTTCAACAGCTCTTTGACGTCCTTGTTTTCCACGCCTGCCCCACGTGCAATGCGTTTAATTCGAGAAGAGCGAACAATGCTTGGATCGTTCATCTCTTCATCAGTCATAGAGTCCATAATAAACCTAAATCTCTTCAGTTTATCCTGAGTATTGTCCATGTCGGATTCTTTCAATTTGCCTGAAAAACCACCGGGAAGCATTTCAGCTACTTTTTTTAGTGGACCCATACCAGACAGCATATCCATCTGATCATACATGTCATGAAGGGTGAATTTGCCTGACATCATTCGTCTAGCTGTTTTTTCTGCATCTTTCCCTTTTAGGCTTTCTTCTGCTTTTTCAAGCAATGATTTGATATCACCCATGCCCAAAAGCCTAGATATAAATCGGGCAGGATCAAACGTTTCAAAATCAACGGAATGCTCGCCCGTTCCAATAAAAACGATAGGCGCGCCGACTTCAGCTGCAGCACTTAATGCACCACCGCCTTTGGCAGTGCCATCAAGTTTTGTAAGAACAATACCTGTGATGTTTATAGCATCATTGAATGCCTTTGCCTGAGGGCCGGCTTGTTGACCAACAGCCGCATCCACAACAAGCAGTTTTTCGTCAGGCTTAGTTGCCTTAAAAATATCAGCCATTTCCGTAATTAAATCATTCTCAAGCTTATGCCTTCCAGAAGTATCTACGATTATCACATCGCTGCTTCGTTTAAACTTATCTAGTCCCTCTTTTACAACCTTCACGGCATTTTTTTCTTTGTTATCGCCATAAAATGGTACTTCTACTTGTTCTGCTATTTGTTTTAACTGCTCGTAAGCTGCAGGTCGATGTACGTCACCAGCAATTAAAGCAGGTCTTAGCCCTTTCTTTTTGAAGTATATTGCAAGTTTACCGCAAGTCGTAGTCTTACCTTGCCCATAGAGACCAACCATCATTATGACCTGTTTTTTCATGGGAAGTTCTCTAGAGTCCCCCAATATGTTTACAAGTTCTTCATATACGATATGGATGGCGTGCTCTCTGTTGCTCATACCTGCTGGAGGTTTTTCTTCAAGCGCACGTTTTTCAATCTTTTTTGACAGTTCTAAAACAAGTTTAACATTAACATCTGCCTGCAAAAGTGCACGCTGTATGTCTCTAACTACCTCTTTTATAAGCTTTGAGTCGACATACACCGCATTGGCTATTTTCTTTAAAGTTCCCTTGAGGGAATTTCCCAGGTCGTCTAATACCATTTGAATCAGGAAATGGAAAAAGAGGCATTAAAAGGTATCGCCATAGTTTTGCTTTCTTAACCTAGCTGTATTTCTTGCGTTTTATGTTTTTTCATTATTTCTCGATAATTCTTCAAACCAATGACTAGCTCTTCCCATTCATCCATCATTGTTTCAATGTTCTTTCTGCTTTCAGAGTAAAATTGAATCAGGTCATCAATTGCCTCGGAAAATGTTGGTATTGCGCGAGAAATATCAGTAACAGTAATAATTCCCACTATCTCGTTATTTAAAATTACAGGAAGCTTTTTGATATTATTCTCCCCCATAATCTCAGCTGCCTTTTCCACTGGAGCTAAAGCATGAATGGTCTTGATATTTGCTGACATAATATCTCTAACCAATGTTGTTTTGGGATCTCTATCTGCAAGAATAGCCCTCTCAATGATGTCTCGCTCTGTAACGATGCCGACAATGATTTTTTTATCCATAACAACAAGGCAGCCAACTTTGTAATCTTTATATCTTTTACATGCATCAAGTACTGTTTCGCTACAATCTATAGTCACAACGCTTTTTGTCATAATATCTTGAATTAACATTTTATTTGCCTCTCTCAACAAAATAATGGATTATCGTCTAATTATATTCTTCCATTAAATTAATCATTTGTTTTTTGTGGAAATTTTCCAAAAGTTTTAAGATGTTCTTCTTGCTTACTCGGACTCAAGATGATAACCAGGGAAGAAGCTTTTGCGTTGTTACAAAAATATCTTAAAGACGAGAAGCGAATAAAGCATTCTTTGGCAGTTGAAATCATAATGAGGAAAATGGCAAATAAACTTGGTAAAGATGTAGATTTGTGGGGTTTGGCCGGCCTGCTTCATGACCTTGACTACGACTATACCGATAAAGAACCGGAAAAACACGCAAATGTTACAGCTCAGATTTTAGATGGCTTACTTCCAGAGAAATGTATAAACGCAATAAAGGCTCACAACTACAAGCATACGGATTATATTCCTATAACATCAATCGACAAGGCTTTGATTGCCGCAGACGCTGTTTCAGGACTAGTTATTGCAACAGCCCTTATTATTCCCTCAAAAAAACTTGCAGATGTTAGACTTGAAACGCTGTTAGATAAATTTTATGACCACTCGTTTGCACAGGGATGCAGCAGAAGTAGAATTGAACTATGTCAGGATACGGGAGTAGATGTAGAAGCATTTCTTGCACTGAGCCTTAATTCACTTAAAGAAATTGCTGGTGAGCTGGGTCTTTAGTTCTTTCTGTTATCTATAGTAAAGGTTTAATATCACAAAGATTGTTCTGGTTAAGAGTTTGTGATTTTGTGTACCAAGAAAGAGAAGAATCAGAAGAAGAATACATACGACTGCCGTTGCCCAATAAAAATAACAACGAAATGTTTGCAATAGCCGACAGACTAATGGGCGGATCGAGAATAAATGTAATATGCGCAGATGGAAAAGGAAGAATGGCTCGAATACCCGGTAGAATGAAGCGGAAACAAAGAGTACGGGCAGGGGATCTGGTAATCATAAAACCGTGGGATATACAAAATGAAAAGGCAGATATTGTATTTAGGTATAGAAGAACCCAGGCCGTAGTACTCAGTAGAAGAAAACTACTCCCAGGGGAAATCGATGTCTTCTGATGATCCTTTTTTAAATGATAAATGGATGAAAAAATTAGATAGACAATACAAAGTTTTAGGTGACAGAATAGGTGCTGATAGAAAAACACTGGATGAAGTTTTTGATAAATCTACCTTGCACAGTTTAGAAAAATTGATCTCGGATCGAGTTATCGATATTTTAGATTTCCCAATATCAACTGGTAAAGAGGGCAACGTTTTCCGTGCTGTGACACCAGATAAAAAATTTTTGGCATTGAAGATATATCGCACATCCAATGCAACGTTTAAACACATATCAAATTACATTGTAGGAGACCCAAGATTTACGGCGATAAATAAGAATCGAAGAGATATAATATACTCTTGGACTAAAAAGGAGTTTAAAAACCTCAGTAAACTTGCAGAAATTGGTGTTAGAGCACCAAAACCAATTAAGATGATAAATAATATTTTAATAATGGAGTACATTGGTGACTCCAGGCGACCAGCACCCATGATGAAGGACGTTGTTTTAAAAAAACCTAAGGAAATATTTGACAGTTTGATTGGTTCTATTTCCAAAATGTATAAAAAAGCCGATTTGGTGCATGCTGATCTAAGTGCGTTTAATGTATTGATATATAGAAATAAACCATATGTAATAGATCTTGGCCAAGGCGTACTGCTGGAGCATCCGCTTTCGTATGAATTCCTGAAAAGAGATATACACAACATCGTGCATTACTTCAAAAAATATGATATAAAAGCCGATGAAGAGAAAATATATAAGAATATAACCAAAAAATAGCTGTGATTGATATGAAATATCTAAAAATTCCCATGGATCGCGTTGGAGTGCTTATAGGTCATAGAGGTGAGACTAAGAGATACTTAGAGGAAATATCTGGAGCAAGGATTGATATTAATTCTGAGCAAGGCGAAATAGCCATTGATGAAAGAGCTGTAAAAGACCCTTTAATAATGCTAAAGATAGAAAACATTATACGTGCCATAGGCAGAGGTTTTTCACCTGAGCATGCAAACAGGTTACTGGATGATTTAGTTGATTTTTTTATTTTTGATATTTATGATTACGTTGGCAAAAAAGAACAGCATGTTCTTAGAGTGAAGAGCAGGATTATTGGTAGGGAAGGCAAAACCAAGCGTGTACTCGAAGAGCTGACTGAATCAAATATATCGATATACGGCCATACGATCTCAGTTATTTCTGATTTGGAGAATATGGATATTGTAAAAAAGGCCATAGACATGCTTTTGAGTGGAAGTAGACATTCCACCGTGTATAGATTCGTTGAAAGCAGTATGAAGAGATTAAAAATGGATCATAGGCTCAACTTCTGACGGGTAATCTTTTAATAGGATGCGATATTCTGTTTTGCTGTCTTTGTTGATTGTTTGCCGTCCTAGCTCAGTTGGTAGAGCACTCGGCTGTTAACCGAGCGGTCGCCGGTTCGAGTCCGGCGGACGGCGTTGTGCTCTCTTGGAGGAGTTCCACTGGTAACCAAGGTTTTTGGGGTGTTTATCGGTTTTTAGTGTGTTTTCCCCTTCCGTGACATTTTCGCAGAATTTGAGGACACACTCAATCCAATCGTACGGTGCTTTTTCATAGTAAAATTCAGCATCATTGAGATATCCCCTAGTCGTCTTTATTTTCGTGTGACCCATCCAGTTGCAGACTGCAAACACATCGAATTTCTTCGTCTTTATCTTTGTCCGTATCAACCTTGCGATTGCACAGAAATGTCGTGATGTGTAGTTGTAATATTCTGGAAATACTTGCTTTATTTTTTTGCTAGCGTGCTTATTTAAGAAGTTCCTTAATTGGTCTGGATTTTCAAATGGATGTCCGTTGGGTTTTAGATAAAGATAGTCATCAGAATACCGATTTTCGACTTGTGAACGCCATTGTAACCAGTTCTTGAAACTAAGAGTATTGTGTCGTGTCGCTATCTCTGAGATATTTAGATTTCGTGTCGCACCGTGCAATTTCGGTGATGTTACTTTGAGGATTCCTTTAACGATATCAACATCTGTAGTTTTTATGATACTTGCTTCGCTTGGCGGTCTCCATCCGATTATATAGTTGTGGCAGATAAGGTATCTTATCAGAGCGTTCTCATATTGGTCTTTTGAATAATTCATGTGTATGATAGCGTGGACTTGCTCTGGAAACGGTATTGGTATCGCACGGTATTGTGCCCTTTTTGGTGGTTTGTAATACCAGTCCTTGGCATTGATTCCATATGCTCTGAGAAGCATTACCATTGCTTGCCATTCATGTTTTAATGCTCCCCATTGTGAATTTTCTATTTGTTCACGGTAGTCCATATGCCGTATGAAATTCTCATAACTTGGTTTCTTGAGATTTACAGGGCACGGATGTTTTTCCATGAACCGTAAGTATCTGAGATTTCTTTTGATTGTTCCTTCACTTAGTCGTTGTCTCATTCGTGCATGGTTCGCGATATCCTCAAATGTAGTGGTTTCTCCATTCAAAATTATCGGTGTTTCCAACCTGTTAAACTGATTTACATAATCCAAGTTCACCATGTCCTTCCCAACTGTGGGATGGTTGTGTTCGTAAATCTGGCGTCCATTCCGACAAAACATTTTGCATTCTTTTATATCATCTCCCGCCAACCAAAAATTATCGGCGGGGAATATATAGTTTGAATAATTAATATAATTTTTCAA
>JBFYMG010000037.1:0-34237 GCA_041305025.1 Thermoplasmatales archaeon | reverse complement strand
AAAAACCATATCTGCATCTATTCCATTTACAATTTTTACTGCTTTGTCAAAAACTTTTTCGTTAAAATCAGTACCAAGCGTACAATGGATATCAGAGATATGAGCTATTCTCATAGAACTCAATAGAATAATCAGTGTTTATATGTTTTATCTATATAGAACCAACTGTTACTATAGTTGCGTTACCAAACTTTTCTAACTTAAAATCAACATCAAAAAACTGTTTAACAAGCCACATGTTTGTTTTCGCGTGGTTACTTACCTCTCGCACAACACAGACTGATCCATTACGTGCGATAGCAAAATATGGTATAATCTGATCAAAAGCATGAATATCAATGGTGGCTCCCACATCAATATCTTGTAATATCTGTAACGCCGCATCTTCACCGATTTTTTCGGCAGGGATTCCCACTTCACCAAGATTTGTTGAGCCAATAACAGCATCTTGAGATTGTACCCATAGAGTTATTCCAGTGCCTGTAGAAAGAGACTGTGCTTCTTCTATTTTTATCGCTGCTTTCAAGTTTTTTTTCAATAGCATCTTTATTGCAGCGTGTTTCATACGTGTGCCGATATGATCTGGCAGATTGGCGATATTAAGAATACCATTCACCTCAGAAAAATCCTGTTGCTTGCCAAAATGCAATGGCAATATTTCTTTGGATGGATTGATGGTTAAGGTCGCCTCGCCTCCACCCTTCGGGTAATATCCTCTTTTGATCAACTGAGTTTCAACTGATACGCCCATTTTTTGTAATAATTTAAGAAATACTTTGTCAAAATAATCCCATGACGGCGCCCACCTAACATCCGTTCCACCTGTAACTCGCATGATTATGGGCTCACGTGTTTTTATTGCAGATAGCAGACACGCTTGGAAAACTAGCGTGATACTTCCTGCAGTACCTATGTCGAATTTGTATTTTCCACCATTAATTTCACCAGGGGTAAATTTAAGATGCGAAGAACCGATTTCTAGACCCTCGGACTTTCCATAACATATTTCCTCGATGCTTTTCATAGCGGCGTAGTGCTGTGGTTTTATACCTGGAGTTGGACGATTGGCACGAATATTGTCTATTTCAACTGGTTTTTTTGTTAAAACAGAAAGAGCCACAGCAGTCCTGAGAATCTGTCCCCCACCTTCACCATATGAACCGTCGATGTACAACAAAAAATATCACCATTATTGTGTTAAATAGCCAAGAAGCATGCTCAATGCTGCGTTGCATGTGCTTTCTTTGTTTTGAAGACGACTGCCGGAAAATAAGAATTTTTTAACTTCGGTTTTGTTTGAGGTAGAAATAGCAATATAGACTAGGCCCACGGGTTTTTCTTTAGTTCCTCCTGTAGGGCCAGCAATTCCAGTTGTCGCCAATCCTATGTCGACTTTTGATTTTGTTCTTATCCCTTCAGCCATGGCAAGAGCCACTTGTTCGCTGACCGCACCATACTTTTTTATCATATTATCTTTAACACCTACTAATTCAATTTTCGCTCTATTGCTATAAGATACTACACCCCCATCAAAATAGTCTGAACTACCAGAGATATTAGTCAACATATGAGAAATCAATCCGCCCGTACATGATTCGGCAGTAGCTATTGTTAGATTTCGTTTTTTCAACTGTTGCGAAACTGAATTTAGAAGTTTTTCGTCAATCAAAGAAATTAACCTCTAAAAATTGATATTACTATTAACATATAAAGAATTTGCACATAATAGATGTTAAAAGTTATATATGGAAATCGTAATCCCCCTTGCATTACTTAAAAATCAATAGCCCCGTAGTGTAGTGGTCAATCATGCAGGCCTTTGGAGCCCGCGACAGCGGTTCGAATCCGCTCGGGGCTATTAAAAAAATAGTAACAATTTATAAGGGCAACATGTTTTGGTTACAGAGGAACTATCAAATATCGTCTATAGACGAATAAAAAATCAACAACAATATATAGAGTGATTAGCAAATCATTAATTTAGGGTTGTAAAAATCTGGGGGAGAAGAAAACTTGACGGCAGATTTTGATACCTATATAAAAAAATTCGATAGTTTAGCTAAAAAATATATGCCCTCAAAAAAAGATTGGACTCCTTCTGATGATGCGACATATGGCCCTAAAGATCTATATAGAGTTCCTGAAAAAGAAGCAAAGGAACTACAATTTAAGGCAATAAAATATCAGTTCAAAAGGCACTACGAACATAACAAAGTTTATCATAAATTTTGTGAAGATCACAATATTTCTGTCGGTGATATAAAAAACTATGGTGATCTGGAGAAAATACCTCTAATTCCAGACAAATTCTACAAAGATTACCCTTACGGCAGAGATTTTGCGACATGGTTAGGAAATATGTTTACTGGCGAGATTCCTACCATTAAAATATCTGGTAAAAATCCCTCTTTTGATGATGTCATAAATGCATTCAATGCAACTGGTCTGGTAGTTTCATACAGCAGTGGAACGAGCGGAAGACATACATTTATTCCAAGGGACATGAGAACATTTAATGTTGCAGAATATTTGGCTGCAAAAATGATTTTGACGATGGCATATCCAATTTGGGAATACGACATGAACGGCTATCTTCTCATGCCAAATCCATTTAAAACCAACGTTTTTGCAGGCAAGGTATGCAGTATCTATTTTGATGTTATAAAAGACATAAAAGTAGCTATTGACAGAGACATAAATACAGAGACTATCAGATTAAGCATGCTGGGTGGTCGAGGAATAAAAACTACATTGGCCTCACTTGCTATTAAAAGGATGTATAATAAAATAATTAACAATATAATAAAATGGTTAGAGAAAAATGAAAAGACAGGAAAAAAGATTGCTTTTGCCGGTGCACCTTTTGTTCTATATTCAGTTATGAACAAACTGGAAGAAGATGGAAGAAATTTTGATTTTGCTGACCGAGGAGCAATTTTGACTGGCGGCGGATGGAAGGTTCATGAGAATCAACGCATCTCTGTCATTAATTTTAGGAAAAAGGTTCAACAAACACTTGGTATAAAACCCGAACATTGCCTTGATTTTTATGGGATGGTTGAAGGTAACGGATGGATGACGCATTGCCCGGAAGGCCATTACTTACATGTTCCACATTCATATTATCATGCCATGGTACTTGATGATGAGCTGAAACCTATGGGCTATGGGAAGTATGGAAGATTTGCATTTCTTG
Organism: Thermoplasmatales archaeon; assembly: GCA_041305025.1. Classification (GTDB taxonomy): domain Archaea; phylum Thermoplasmatota; class E2; order DHVEG-1; family DHVEG-1; genus JBFYMG01. Next base: position 31,041 of record JBFYMG010000037.1, on the reverse strand, counting down.
ATGGATCTACTTTTAGTTATCCTGGCTTTATTGTAAGTGGTGACAAGGTGAAATTGTTGGAGCATTGCCCTGTTTGCGACAGGCCCGGCCCTGTACTCGAGGCCGAGATAAAAAGAGCAGCTGGAGAAGAAACTAGAGGTTGCGCTGAAGAGATGAGAAAGATGATTGCTGCGGATCTTGGAAGGTGAAAAATTATATGTTAACTCCATGGGAGATTAAACGAAAGGAGTATATGCCCCCTCTTTTAATGTTAAAAATGAATGTAAAAGGAGTATTTTCACTGCTTAAGGTCTTATTATTGAACCTTGGAAGCGTGAAAGCAGCTAAAAAACAAGAGAAAAAAAACATATATGTTAGACCAAAACCAACATATACAATTCCTAAGTTTGAATCCAATATGAAATATTGTAAATCTGAGGAAAAATACCTTAGACCAACGTTATATTGTAATTGTCGTTCACCAGAAATTATTGCACTAGCTCATGAACTTGGCGCCTATAAAAAATCTGATTTGGAATTTGCGCAAGCTGCATTTGAATTTGCAAAAAGAAAAATAATCTTAGAGTTCGTTCCATTAGATGATGTTACAGAAACTCTAAAAAGAGGTACAGGAACATGCGTACATAAGATCTCACTGTTTATTGCACTTTGTAGAGCCGGAGGGCTTTCGGCTCGATATAAATTCTTTGCATTAACGATGCTTGATGAATGGGCGCAAGCACCACTTGATAATGCGCCTCTTATGAAAAAATGGTATGATGTCATGGGGCTATTTTTACTCCATGGTGGTGGGGAGGTATACATTGATGGCAAATGGATTCCTGCCGATGCAGGTGCCGAACCGGAGAGACAGGCCATGGCGTGGCTACCAATTACTAAGCTTGGTGAGGATTCTATAGGCGTCTGGCTTTTCCCAATTCCAGGAACTATTATTGAAAGAGAATCGGTTCCTTTAGGGCTAGGGCTTCCTTCACGAGTGCTCATGAAAAGATTACTGCCTAATTCAGTTGCAGGACTCAATATTGGTATACTTGAGCAGATTGAAAAAGGTAGAAGAATCATCGAAGAATCTGGCGGTGAAAAGGCATACAATGCACTTGCAAAAAAGAAACGCGCTAAGAGCATGCCAAAAGCAGTTTTAGCAGAGAAACATGATAAAATTGTTTTTGAGGAATAACTAATGAAAGCAAAGAAAAAAAGCGTTTTCAGATATTTGAAATATTTTGGACCCGGAGCAGTCGTCGCATGCATGACGATGGGTGCTGGAGATGTCGTATTAGCACCTCGTATTGGTGCCTGGGCAATTCCTGTCTATTCTGCGCTATGGATTATTGGATTTGCAATGATTACAAAAGGTTTAACTGCCTATCTTGCAACTAGATACTCTTTGCTTTCTGGGGAACATATAATGTCTCTTTTTGCTCGCTGTCGACCACGTGGTTGGGTTAGTATAGTTTCACTTATCATAGGTTTTGTTCTGCTTCCATTCATGATCGCAACTTTTTTGACGATTCTTGGAAAGGTGATAACATCTTTTACAAATGTTGGTGACTTCGTCTTTTGGGGCGTTAGTGTTGGACTGGCGATTGCATTGCTTGGATTTGCCAGTACATATAAAGTGATAGAGAAAATTCAACTGGTATTTGCGATATTTCTATCATTCGGTGCACTTATTGCTGTTGCTGTGGTCCATCCAGATTGGATTGCCGTGTTCGAAGGCTTTTTTAACATTCAAGTCCCCAAGGTTGCACCTTGGGTAACGGCACAGGATATTATCACCGTTCCAGTGATGCTACAATTAGCGGCAGTTTACGGAACGATGCATGGAGCATATGTGGACTTCACGGCCTACATCTCATGGTGGCGCAGCCGAGTTAATGAAAAGAAGGTAGCGATAAAATCTGAAATAATGACTGGACTGAAATTGGATCTTTTAATCTCCTTTGTAATCGTCGCAATTTTCATGGCAGCTTTTATGATTGCAGGGGTAGTTATTTTAGGAGAACAACATAATGTGCCGAACGGTGTTGAATTGATTTCAGCACAGAAGGACATATATTCAGTTATAAGTCCATTTGTAGGTAATTACCTTTACCCGCTGGCCATACTTGTTGTGATCGGTGGCGCCATCTACGCGGGCATGGATGCTGCTCCAAGAACGATTAAGGCATGGCTAGACCCCATTAGCAAACGTGCACAAAAAACAAGTTTCAAGAAATTCCAGGGTTATATTCTCATCTATCTTCTCGCCACAAGTGTTCCTTTAATGTTCATAAAACAACCGATCATCCTTATGACCATTTATCTGATGCTCACTGGTGTTTTTGGTATGTGGCTACTTGGGTGGGGAGCACTATGGGCAAATCAGAAGCATCTGCCAAAAGAAGAAAGACTTAGCAAATGGAAGGTTGCCCTATTTTTTATAAACAACATTGCAGTAACAGTTTTCATCGTCGCAATAATTGTTGTCAGGTAGTCGCCTTTGTATTCGAACTGTATCATGAAACTATATCTTGGATAGTAGATGTATATGAATAATTTGGTTTGTACTTCAATTCTTTTTTAGCCTTTCTTGTATCCAATATTCGAGTGGTTCCAAGCACTTTCACTTTATGCCGCGTGAGAGGAGGATTGTCCCTATTTAGAATCGTCCATGCACCCTCGATTAGCATCGCAAGAAAATATGCCTGTGCGTATGATTTATATTTTTTTAACTGAGTTACATTTAATTTTTCTGCAAGAGTTGATATCAATTGTTTTGGCGTACAATCATAGCTTTTGACATTATACGCCTGACCGTTTGCCTTTTGCGTTTCACCTGCAAGTCTCAGACAGTGAGCGACATCGCGTCCGTCTGAAATTGAAATTTGTTGATTCCCTTCATCAATATAGAAAAATCGCCCTGATTTTACAGCTGCAATGAGAAATGGAGCAATCATGCTATCATGCGGGCCTGTGACCAGCGGTGACCTAACAGCAGATACAAACATGCTCTTTTCTGCACCGTAATTCCAAAGCAACTGTTCAGCACGGTATTTTGTTACTCCGTACTTTGCTGTAGGTTTTTTTGGATAATCCTCGGAAATCGGTTGATTTGTTTTTGGAAAGCCATACACTGCCGCTGAACTCATATAAATAAATCTGGGCACCTTGTTCTCTACACTGGCATCAAGCAAATTTTTTGTGCCTTGTAGATTAACTTTAAAAAATTCGTTTCTATGTCCCCAATCTCTGGGAATTGCAGCGACATGAAAGACGATATCAGCATCCCTACATGCTTTTACTAAAGAGTTTGTATCGTTGAGATCACCAACAGAGAACATTACATTTTTCCCTTTGAGAAAATCTTCTTTGCTATTAATTCTTTTTAAAACTCGCACTTTGTATCCCTGATCGATTAATTCATACACTAGATGGCTTCCAATAAAGCCCGTTCCTCCAGTGACCAGAGCCAACATAAAGAGAAGAATATTATACCTCTACTAAAATCATTTGTAAACTAGGAATTTCTCAAAAATTTTATTAAATATCTATCAATTCAAGTATACACATTTGTGATAATTTCAAATAAGAAGGAGAGGGAATATGCCAGATAAATTTAAAAAAATAAGGACATCGGAAGAAGATATAGATGATGAGGAAGAGGGCGAAGAAGAGGAAGAACAACAGGATACTTGGTAAACTAGCACTCAGCCTTAATTCTAAAAAAGAGGATTAAGCATCATAACTGCATTAGATAGCCCAATGCAATTAAAGTAGCACCAGAGAAATAAATAAAAAGAGTTTTTGGCGTCGTATGACTCCAAGTGGGTATACGCTGGTTAATAATAAAATTGACACCTACAATTAACGCACCAAATATCGAGATCATGGGTACAAATTCTATAATTATTTTGGATAGTACATTTATAATTGGAGTGAGAAACCCCAAAAAAATCATAGCCGCAAGATATATGAATATTGCTCCTTGTTTAGTGCGATAACGGCCTCCGCTCTTAAAGCCAGTCGTGGTTGTTGTGTAAAGAAGACCAGATATAAGTGTAATAATAATACCAGTTAGAATCAGTGCACTTTGATCCTTAATGATATCAATCATGTCCTCGGGTAATTTCAATTTCTTTTTAAGTTTATTGTGCCATTATGCCTGCGCACACCATTATTCTCTCTAAATCTATGAGGGCGTAATTTTAAATAAGTATTTAGTATTCTTGGGGATACTTCTCAACAAGAAGATATGTTGCTCCCGTAGTGTAGCGGCCAATCATTGCAGCCCTTCGAGCTGCGGACATGGGTTCGAATCCCGTCGGGAGCATACACCCTCTACGGGAGGAACTATGTACAGGTACGCCACTTTTTTTACAAATCTCATTCTTCTATTTGGACGTGCCTTTTTATTGTTCTAAAAACTCATCATTTTTATATAACTCTAAGTTATTCTCTTTTTTGTTTCTCATGATACGTATTGAACGAACGACGATGGTGCTTCTGATAGTGCTTGTATCGATATGTTTGCCAGCATATGCCCAAAACGGATACGATGATTACTCAGAATCCTATGTGCTAACAGTAACATGGTGTCATTACCTGGAATTTGTTCAAGAGTTCACAAATCATACTTTTTTAGTATATGTCCATTCGAATGACACGCCATCTACTATCGAATTTATGTTTATAGGACGGAGTCATCTCTCAAATTTTTCAATCATTTTTAACTCCTCGTCAGACCGGTACCGAACCATCATATTTGAAGTGTATGAACTCATCGATGACCTGCGCTTTCCATGTGACCTCACCAAGGAGACAGGAATACAGTCTGCAGAAATCCTATATGATACATATACGGGTCATTGGGCCGGTGATGATGCTCTAGGCGATGAAAGCGGCCATGGTCGTCTTAATGGTTGTGATGACGGTAGTTTTTATTCATTTGAACGAGATTTCGAACTATGTTTTAGAATAGATGTTGTTGATCCTGACGGAGATGCTATTCCAAGATGGGTAGAACAGAATGTGTATGCAACAGACATTTTTAGTAATGATGCGAATCGCGATGATGACCATGATGAGATTCCATTGTACTGGGAATGGAAATATGGATTTGACCCGTTTGTGTACGAGGATCACCGACATACCGACATTGAAAACGACGGGCTTTCTAACTACGAAGAGTATCTTGTTTTTCAATGGAACTCAGATCCGTTTCGCAAGGACATCTTTTTGGAAATCGATCAGATGGAGCCCAAACCGGGTTATGAGGGATTTTTGATTTCTCCGAATACAATCGTAAGAGTATACCAGACATTTGCACAAAGAAACATCATGTTTCATGTCGACGATGGATGCATGGGTGGTGGAGAGATACTTCCCTTTGACTCGATGGTTTGGTTTGGAGAGGAAAAACAATATTATAGAGATTATTTTCTCCACAATGACCCAGGGAACTGGAGACGAGGCGTCTTCCGATATGCTTTGTATGTCAATGATCACTATCCAATCCCTGGAATGGAATTTCCGGGTGAGAACTCGATTATTCATTTCTTCAAACCAGGGTTAAATTCTTATGTGATTTCAACGAGCTGGTTCAAAAACTACAGTGCTCGAAATCATTCATATATTATGTTACATGAACTAGGTCATACGCTCGGGATCTACATGAGCCATCCCTGGGGTTGTGACAATCAGTTGATGAGAAATCCTTTTAGCATCCAAAGAATACTTTTTAAGAACTATCGGTCAGTAATGAACTATCAATATACGAATAAAATCCTTGATTATTCTGATGGAAGTCATGGTTTTGGGGATTATGATGATTGGGGCAAAATGGATTTAACGTTTTTTCAACCCTGACGGGAGCATCTACCCCAAATAGAGGAAGCGTAAAATTTCCCCCAGCGGAACATAGAGTAGGAATTTTGAAAATTTGATTTTAATCCAACAATGATTTGATTAGGAGACTGTAGAAGATTTAAATAATATTTATAAATAATCGCAAAGATTATAGGCTTCTCTCCCTTTCAACTCTTTCATGGATGGAATTGTGTATCCTACTGTTGATGAGATCCAGTATTACAATACCATCGCAATTGAAATGTTTAGAAAAAGTAAACGGGATCAAGCAAAAACAATTAGTGTTTCTTATATACAAAAAGCTGTAGATAAAACAAAAATGAATCCAGGAGATATATATGAGAAGGCAGCACGATTGCTCATTGAATTAACACACATACATGCTTTTGAAAGTGGAAACAAACGAACTGCTTTCCTCTCAACAAAAAAGTTTGTCCTAAAGAATGAAGGAAAATTTAATATAAAGGATACAATAGATAATGTCAAGATAATGATTGGCATAAGAGAAAACTATTATTCTCAAAATGAAATAAAAGAGTGGATTATGAATGGCAAAATCAAAAAATTTGAAAGATAATATTTCAGAAGAAACTCGAAAAAAAATCGCTGATGAAGAATTTCGAGAAATCGTTAAAATAGCAAACGGTCATAAAAAAACGCTTAGTGCGTTAGCCAAGCACTAGAGGAAAATATAAGAGTGTATACCAAGCTAAATACAACTCGAATGTTTAGATTCTTACATATTGTTTTTATACCAAATTTTCATAGCGTATTACTATGCAATATTACAATGAAGAAAAAATGAAGAATTTCAGATTGAGAATAGAAAAAGAGATTCTGAATTGGCCCAATGTAACTACTAAAAAAATGTATGGTTGTCCATGTTACAAATACAATGATAAATTATTTGCATTTATGGTTACAGACGGCGTTGTTCTCACAAAAGCAAGTGAACAAGATAAAATTGAATTATCAAAAGAATTTGCCATTAAACCATTCCAAGCAGCAACAAGAACAATGAAGGGTTGGCCTCAGATACCTGTTGGTAAAACAACTGACATTAAAAAAATAATTCATTTCATAAAAAATAGTTATAATCTATCAAAGATCTGATTAGATGAAATTTGCTGTTAAATTCGAGTCATCTTCCCAAAAGTAGCATTGATTTTTCTCATGTTGTGACCACAAAACGCGTTTTTACTGCTTGTTGATTTGTTTAACAAATAGTTTTATGGATATTGAACCGTTACCTTTTTTCCATGTGGCAGGATATTGTCATTGCTCTTGTTGGTCTGTCGTTTGGCTTTATGCTTTTACCGCAACTGCGAGACGCCATTCATGGCAAATCTGTTAATGTGTATACAGCAGGGCTTACAACAGTTGGATTATACATACTAGCGATAACGTTTGTTACCCTGAATATGTGGATTACGACCTTTGCAGAACTTTTCTCAGGAACCATCTGGTTGTTATTATTCCTTTTTTCAGTACGAAACAAAAGAAAAACCATCTAAACTTTTTTCTTTATTTTATAAATCTCTTGAGCAGCACCTTGGCAACCCGTGGATCAGCATTCTTCTTCAAAAGCTCCGGTGACGTCAAAATACCATGCTCTAAAGCACAATGACATTCACAAGTTCGCTTGTACTGTATCTTAGGAATCAATTTTTTAATGATACTTGCAATGTTTACATCATTCTTTTTCAGATTCTCAACAACCGATGCAACACTCACATCTTTTTCTCCCTCATACCAACAATCATAGTCAGTAATCATGAGAATTCCGCATAAGCACATCTCTGCTTCCCGAGCAAGCTTTGCCTCAGGCGCAAGTGTCATCCCAACCACATCAACATCCCAACTTCGGTAGAGTTTGGACTCAGCTCGGGTTGAAAACTGTGGACCCTCCATACATATATAAGATCCGCGATGAACACCAACACCTTCACTGCGTACAACATCAAACGCAAGATCAGAAAGTGTCTTACAAAACGGATCAGCAAAACCAACATGAGCAACAATTCCGTCTTCAAAAAACGTTGTACTTCGTTTAAAACTCCGATCAATTAATTGATCAGCAATAACAAAATCACAGGGTTTTAACTCTTTTTTAAGACTGCCAACTGCAGCAGTCGAAACCATATACTCAACACCAAGCTCTTTTAATGCAAAAACATTTGCTCGATAATTCACCTTGTGGGGTGCAAGCGTGTGACCTTTCCCATGACGTGGTAAAAACGCTATATCAATGCCATCAATTTTTCCAAGCGTAATTTTATCTGATGGCTTTCCAAACGGCGTATCAACCGATATCTCTTGGATATCATCAATGATACCCATTTTATAGAGTCCGCTTCCACCAATGATCCCTACTTTTACCGACATAGCTCTTACGAACAGAAAACCCTAAAAAAAGCTTTCTATGAATATTAAAGTATATTTAGGAGAACTATATATGAGACGGTTGAAAAATATGACAGAATCAATAAAGTCAAAAATTCGAACAATTCCCAATTGGCCAAAGAAGAATATCATGTTTAGAGATATTACGACTCTTTTAAAGAGTCCAGATGGACTAAAAGAAACCGTTGACCTTTTTTACAATAGATATACCGATAAGAAAATTGACAAAGTCGTCGGCATTGAATCCCGTGGTTTTATTTTAGCTGCCCCTCTTGCTTATCTCTTGGGATGTGGTTTTGTACCAATTCGAAAACCAGGAAAACTACCTGCGGAATGTGAATCTGAAGAATATTCATTAGAATATGGTAAAGATAAAATTGAGATACACAAGGATGCAATTAACAAAGGAGACCGAGTTTTAATCGTTGATGATCTACTTGCGACTGGCGGAACAATTAACGCAGCAATAAACCTTGTTAAAAGATTGGAAGGTAAAATTGTTGAATGTGCATTTGTCGTAGAGTTGCCAGATTTAAAAGGCAGAGAAAAAATCAAAGGAGAAAAAGTTTTCAGCATTGTGAAGTTTTAAGGATAATATAGATAAAAATTGGAACGTATGGCTGGCTAGATACAGCAAATTGAAAGGAACATTCATTATTTGCTGAAAAACTAAAAGAAAAAGTTGGCAGTCTTTCTGTTGGAGAATCTTCTGCAATGCTAGGGGTGCAATGGCTGCATCCATTAGATGCAAGGTCATACGGTGATGAATAAAAATATAACAAAAAAAAATAGGATTTTTAAGTTTCCTATATCTTATTAGTTCTGCTTTCAGACATCTAAAAGAATTCGCTTTAATATTTTCTTTGTTTTATAATCGCATACCGTTTTAACTTTTTCCATAGTACAGGGATTTATTCCTGTCCAATACATGCAAGTTGAAGCAGTCATAGGGGTTGGCGTAAAGAGTTGAAACTTTTCCATATCTTTAAGCTGACTTTTTTTAATTTTATTTTTCAATAATAAAACCTCTTTTTCATCATCGCCGGGATGGCCTATCATAAAATAATATCTCAAATACTGTTTTTTCTCCACGTTTAGCGCATTAAACAGGGACAAAAATTCATCAAATCGTGAATTATCCTTGTTCATAAGTTTCAAAACATGATCGGAAAAATGCTCTGGGGCAATTTTCAAGCATCCAGAAATGTGATGATCTGAAAGCTCCCGTATGTATTCGGTACTATTCAACGCCAAATCGTATCTGATGCCACTGCGTATGAAAACTTTTTTCACGCCTTTAATATTCCTTGCTTTTCTCAGCAATGTTATAAGCCGCATATGGCTCTTGTCTGACCGAGTGCACTCAAGACAAAAGTTAGCACATTGCCTATCTTCAAAAGATTGCTTTACGGAACAATCCATACCGTACATGTTTGCTGAGGGTCCACCCAAATCATCGATATAACCTTCAAATTCAGGGTGTTTTGTTAGATTGTGTATCTCTCGAAGAATGCTATCTTCAGGTCTAGAAATTATTCTAGATCCTTGATGCAATGATAAAGAACAAAAATTGCATTGGCCGATACATCCCCGATGCGTTATCACTGAAAACTTTGCCATCCTCAAAAGCGAGCGAGGATGCAAATTTCTGGAATATGGCAGCGAATATATCCAATCCAGATCTTTTGGCGTGTATATTGGATACTTATATTGCAAGACGTAGTTGTTTGTGTATGCTTGCGCAAGATTTTTATCGTTTGAAAAACCACGTTGCATTATACAGAATTTAGTAGTATCTTCTTTCACTTCTTGAAATGAAGGAAGCAGCTCAAACGAATCATCTAACTCTTTACTGATGATGCACGTTCCTTCAATTCCTTTCAAATCTTTTCCGTTTTTTAATCGTTGGGCAATTTCAATGATTTGTTTTTCGCCATTTCCATAAACAAGTATGTTTGCTCGCGAATCAAAAAGTATGCTTCTTCGAATATCATTGTCCCAGTAATCATAATGTGCAAACCTTCGAAGAGATGCCTCGATTCCACCGATAACAATTGGAGTTTGCGACTTGAAATATTCTTTAATCTTGTTGCAGTACACAATAACAGTTCTATCGGGCATCTTTGTGACCGAGCTGTGCCCATCTTCGTCTCTTTTCCGTTTCATGGGAGTATAGTTATTAAGCATGCTATCCAAAGAGCCCGAGGTTACACAAAAGCACAACTTGGGTAAACCTAGTCTCACGTAATGCTCTTTTATTTGAGGTTTTTCAATAAGTCCAACGGAAAAACCTTTTGCATCAAGTACTTTTGCAATTACTCCTGCAGGAGACAGCGGATGATCATCATAATATTCCCCTGTAATGAGGATGATGTCGAAGTTCTTTCCAGTCTTTGAAATCATGCGCATCCATCTTATGGAATCCGGCTATATAAACATTATAAGTCGGACTGCGCTTGAGAAAGATTCATTAACTAATTTAATTTCCGATTACCGATGACAGACATACTACTCACCAATGATGACGGGTACAAGTCAGCAGGTTTTTTACCTTTGCTGAAAGAGTTATCAAAAGAATTTTCAGTCGTTGCTGTTACACCAGACAGAGAAAAAAGCTGGATTGGAAAGGCAATTACTACAAAAAAAATATTGAAAATAAAGAAAGTGAAACGAGATGGTTTTGAAATTTTTACTACCAATGGAACGCCAGCAGATTGTGTTCAGATGGGACTGTATAACATTTTAAACTCTTTTCCAAAAATGGTTGTTTCAGGAATAAACCAGGGAGCAAATGTTGGGCACGCGCGAATTCTTAGTTCAGGAACAGTTGGTGCAGCAATGGAAGCATCAATAGAAGGCGTAAAATCAATTGCATCCTCACTTAGAATTCCGATGGAGGTAAAGAAAAAAACAGATCTTTTCGACCCGAAAAATTATTGGCTATTTGAAGATGCATCAAAAATAACGGTAAAGATAATTAAAATACTGATGGAGAAAGAATTTGACGATGGTATTGATTTATTTTCCATAAATGTACCACCTGGTGCAACTACTGATTCAGATGTAGAAGTCACCAGACCATTTAAAGAGGCCTATGGAAAATTGTTTTATGAGAAGGACGATGGTTTTGTCCTTAGCACTCCACGCCTGGAGTTCAAAAATTTACAAGAAGGTACCGATTTAAAAGCTTTGAGTGATGGAAAAATATCTCTGACACCCTTGAGTCTATGCTTATTTAAAGAGGGTTCTATCGAGAAGGTTGAAAAGCTTATAAAAAATCAATGTTAAACTAAATCTCGTATCATTTTTTAGGAAACGAAAAAGAATGCTATGGAAATAATGGCATATACACTGATTAGTTGCGCTCCCTCCAGCCAGTTGCACCTGCCATCTGCTGAAAGGTAATTAATGATCAACACTCCTAGAACCAATGCTACCAACTCAAACAGCGTAAACTGTAAAGTAAAACCGAAACCAAACAATTGGCTTACTAACATCAATATAGGTACCACAAACAACGCTATTTGAATAGCACTGCTAAGTCCTATTTCAATAGAAACATCTAATTTGTTTCTGAGCGCAAAATGTACTGCTGTTGCATTTTCTGCTATATTGGTAATTATTGCAATTATTATTATTCCAATAAATGTTGTTGTAATGCCCAGTGAAACAGCAGCTGCATTGATAGATTGTACGAGAAACTCAGATTGTATTGCTACCACTACGATTGTTATTAAAAGAACTAAAGCCGCTAATTTTTTAGTCATTGTTGGTCTTTCTTGGCTGTCTCTTATTTCGTCACTTGCATCAAACAAATCTTTATGTGTTTTTAGTGAAAAAACCAACCCTGCAATGTATATCACAGCCATGACTATTGCGACAGCAATACTTATTGTAGAGATATTTGAGTCTGGGCCAGGGTTAGCAAATGCATATACACTTGGAATTGCTAAACCCGCGACAACAATAATTAGCATAGTCGAGGAAACAGCTATCGTTTCATTATTGAAAGTTTGATGTTTATAGCGCAAGCCGCCAAAAAATACACTTAAACCTACTAGCAACAAGATATTCCCCATTATACTGCCTATCATAGATGCTTGTACAACTCGTATTAATCCATTTTGAAGTGCGATTATTGCTATGATCAACTCTATAGAATTGCCAAATGTTGCTGAAATAAGACCACTTATTGTTGGATTGCTTTGGAGAGATATTTGTGTTGTAGAGTAACCCATAATGCGAGCTAGAGGAATAATAGCCAAAATTGATGTTATGAATGTTAGGGTTTTATCTGTTGTAAATAACGCAAAGTAATAACTTATTGGTATGAATAAGAGCAGAAAATAAAAGGTTTTACCGATTCTTAGTTTCTGAGCGATTGCATGTAAAATAGGAGGCGAATAGACAGTTCTGTTGAGTGTCCCACGCTTAACAACCATACAATCTGAATTAAAATAATAGCTCTATAAATGTTTCGAAAGTAAAAAATGCCAATTATTGTATGGAATAAGCAAAAATGAGAATTATTTTTTAAGTTTCATTATTGCTTCAGCGATATCTCCTTTTGTTTCTTCTAATGCTTTTTTTGCATCACTCTCTGATTTTCCTGTTTGTTCCATAACTAGTTTTACATCATCCTTGGAAATCTCTTCTTTTCTTTCCATGATACGTGGTTTACCCGTAATTTGATATGTAGTCTGCCCTTGCGCATCCATCATTGTCACTTCGGCTTCTTCAAAAACGTACTCTTTTGTATCGGTTTGGATAATCACTTTTTCCACGTTTTCGATTTCTTTAACGTTAATACCAAATCTTTTCATCATCTGGCTCATTTGTCTAGGATTCATACGTCCGGGCATCATATACGGCATTCCTCCAAACTACACGTTATTGCGAAGCATATATAGGGCAATTATTGTTTAACACTTTTGGTATGATTACTGGAAAAGAAATCAAGGTACTTGATAAAAACTCCGAGTATTGCGGGGTTCCTACTTCAACTTTGATGGAAAACGCTGGAAAAGGCGTTGCAGATTTTATAACAAAGCGGTTGCATTCAAAAGATATCATTGCCTTTTGTGGGACTGGTAACAACGGCGGGGATGGTTTTGTTGCAGCCAAGATTCTTGCTGAAAGATACAATGTAACAGTTTTTTTAGTTGGTAAAGAAGACGAGATCAGGTCAGATATATCAAAAAATAATTTCAAGAAGTTGAAAAAATCTAAAGCAAAAATTTATGATATTGGTTCATTAAAGTTGGTCGATAAACTTCTACTTAAAAATGATATTGTCATTGACTCGATGCTTGGAGTAGGACTTGCAGGAAGCTTAAGAGAGCCGTATTTAACTTTAGTAAAAAAAATTAACAATGCTAAGAAAACGATTGTCTCAGTAGATGTTCCGACCGGAATTGGATGCAGTGTTTCAGTAAAGCCTAGTTACACGGTTACGTTTCATGACATAAAAGAAGGTATGAACGAAAAAAACAGCGGAAATATCAAAATCGTTGACATTGGGATTCCTAAAAAGGCTAGTGAGTACGTTGGTCCCGGAGAGTTAGTTACCTACTACCCGATACCAAGCAAGGATTCGCACAAAGGAGACAATGGCAGGGTTTTGGTTGTCGGTGGCGGTCCATACATTGGTGCTCCTGCACTTTCGGGACTTGCTGCGTTACGCACTGGCGCGGATTTGGTTTTTATTGCTGCGCCGAAAAAGGCAGCTGTATCAATAACATCGTTTTCTCCACTTTGGATAACGCCCGAGAGACTTGCTTCTGAAACTGCAAGGCTTTCGCCAAACCTGATTGTTAGAGAGTTAAATCGTGAAGATATTCTTGTTTTAGATGACCTTGAGATTATCCAGGATTACATTCCAAAGATTGATGCGGCGGTCATTGGTCCTGGACTAGGGTCTGATAAAAAAACAAAAGATGCCGTTGAAAAAGTTATCATAAAATGTGAAAAGAATGGTAAAAAGATGGTAATTGATGCCGATGCTATACAGGTTGTCGGTAAAAAACCCGGGATTGTAAAATACTCTCAAACTGTTATAACGCCTCATGCAGGGGAATTCAAGGAACTTACGGGCGTAAAATTAGACGGTGATCTAGAACATAGAAAGAAAAAAGTTGAGGAATGGGCTAGGAAGCTTGAAGTAACAATACTCTTAAAAGGCCCTACAGACGTAATTAGTGATGGAAAAGAAACAAAACTAAATAGTGTACATAACCAAGCAATGACTGTTGGCGGAACAGGGGATGTGCTTGCAGGTATCGTTGGTGCTTTGTTGTCGAAAGGTGTAGATCCTTTTAATGCCGCAAGGATTGGTGCGTTTTTGAATGGGGCTGCCGGCAATGTTGCGTTTGAAAAGAAATCGTACGGCTTGATTGCAACAGATATAATTGAGGAGATACCTCGCGTTTTTAAGAAGTATTTTTAGATTTGTTTTACGATGGGGTTTCTCAGTTTACAGATATATAAAAATATATATTTTTTAAAAAATTTACTCGAAATTCAAAATCTACGTTTGATTACTGAAGAATTGTTCCTTTTCCCGCGAGATGGAGTTTTTTTGCATTCAAATCAAGCAGCAGAAAGGTGTCTGCCGCAGTATATACTATTGGTTTTTCCGATTCAATAGTTATCGAACCGTTGTTCATCTGCGAAACAACCACTGGAACTGTTTGCATTCCAACGGTAACATGAAAGAGACCTTCTTTCATTGTAGTGTAAAAACGATTCTTGGTAAATGAAAGTAAGAGTTTTGTGTCGGTTTTCGCGTTTTCAGGGGCACAAAGCATTGACCCGCGTTTCAATTCATCCACAGTTGCACCTTTTATTGCAAGACCTACACGCGATCCTGCCTCAGCTACATCATACTCGGAATCCTGCATTTGAATTGAGCGAACAATCACTTCTTTACCACTGGGGAGAAGCAAGAAGTTGTCATGTTTTCGAATAGTTCCTTCCTTAACAAACCCGAGGATGACCTCACCAACTCCTTTGACGCTGAAAGAATGATCAATGACAACAACAGGGGAAGACGCGGATTCTCTTTGAGGAGTTATACGTTCAAGATATTCCAAGATTTTCTGGAGGTTCCGTTCAATGATAACAAAGGATTCAAGAGAAGTTCCTTTGATCATGGCATCCAGACGAGCAGTATTGGTGAATGGTGGAACAACAATCATGCCCTTTGAGACACCAAGCGCATCAAGCATAAGAATAGTCTCACCAACTTCAGGTGTCAGTTCAGTGCAACAGAGTATCGCTGTATCAATGCTAGAAATAATTTGAGTTTTTGCAGAAATTTTATCTTGCAAAGGTTGCATGAATGTGAAAATGCTTGTATCGGTTTTTCTGTTGAACATGACGATATCACTTTCGGTTCCTTTTTTACCGAGTTCACGACCAAGGCAATCATCATGAAATATACCAACGGTTAGGTGTTTCATACGCCACCCTGCATACACATCTAAAAAATAAAGGTATGGGTTTCTTTAAAATAATAATCATTGAAAAATGATTTGAATAAACCGAGTAACTTCACATATCGCAAACACGAGACTACAAATCTAGAAAAAATTTATTATTTCTTCCCATATTGAGACTAGAGTAACAATGCAATCAGAACTAAAACCAATTTCAAATGAACCGGCTCTTTTCATAAATAAAAAATTACTCGTAGTAGCAGACCTTCACATTGGTATAGAAAGTGAACTAAGAGAACAAGGAATAAACACCGCCTCTCAGACACAAACTATGACAAACCGTTTAATTGCTTTATGTGAAAAATACAAACCAGAAGAAATCATAATACTGGGCGACATAAAACACAACATACCATCATCAACAATACAAGAAAGAAAAGATGTAAGAAACTTTCTGGAAACAATGCAAACACATGGAATTATACATATCATACCAGGTAACCACGACGGCAACATACAAAACATATCACCAAAAGACATGATCATCCATCCCTCAGACGGTTTCATTATAGAAAACCTTGGTTTTGTACACGGTCATAGATGGCCCAGTAAAGAAATAATGCAGTGCGATCAAATTATTATTGCACATACACACCCAACGATAATGCTTACCGACAGACGTGGGCATAAAAACTTCGAGCCTTGCTGGATAAAAGGTGATTTTTTAAAAAGTAAACTTAAAGAAAAATATCCTAGCTCTGCTTCTCCAAAGATACTAATAATGCCTGCTTTCAACCCATTGTGCGGAGGCATCGCAGCAAATCAGGAAGGAATCACAGGACCAATCGGAAAAATAATAGATGTTAAAAACGCAGAAGTTTACTTGTTGGATGGATCGGCCCTTGGAAAAGTAAAAGACATCAAATGAAAATCAAGTTAAGCTTAAATAATGCATATTTAATAATGGAGACAAACCTTAGACATAAAATGCGTTGGTGACCTATGGAATTAAATCTTACAGAAACATCAAGAAAAATACTCTCTGCATTCTTACTAATAATTATACCATTGATAATCATAGTATTGGGCATTGTCTTCAAAATTTGGTTTTTATGGTATTATCTATTGGCAATACTATGGTTTGGAATGGGATTTATCTTTTTTGGTGCAGTAGAGCAGAGCTAGAAAATAATAAATATTAAACTGCATTGCATTTGCTAGAATGACATCAGTTTTTTCCGTATTAAATCCAAAGATACAAAAACTACTTACTTACAAAAATATAGAAAAACCTACTGAGCCCCAGATTAAGGCGATTCCAACAATACTCGAAGGTAAAAACGTTCTTTTAATAGCACCAACAGGACTTGGAAAAACGGAAGCAGCACTTCTTCCCATTTTTCATAATTTTTTAAAAGAAAGAGAATCAAGCTCTGAGCAAGATAAAAAACACAAAGGCATATCAATTCTCTACGTTACCCCTCTCAGAGCATTGAACAGAGACATGCTTAGAAGAACTCTTGAATGGGGAAAAGAGTTGGGCATTGAAATTGCAGTACGTCATGGAGATACACCGCAAAATGAGAGAGCAAGACAATCGAAAAACCCACCAGACCTACTTATTACGACACCTGAAACGCTGCAAATCCTTTTCATAGGGAGACGACTGAGAAAACATCTGGAAGCCGTCAGATGGGTCATAGTTGATGAGATACACGAACTTGCCGGTGATGAAAGGGGCACGCAGCTAGCCGTTGCTTTAGAAAGATTATACGAACTAACTAAAGAAAAAAATCATGATTTTCAAAGGATAGGCCTGTCTGCTACCGTTGGTTCGCCTAGTGAAGTGGCTCGTTATCTTGTCGGCCTAGATAAAGGGACATTCCGCGATGTTGAAGCACTAGAAGTTGACGTCACCAAGCATATCGATATAAGCGTAGAGATACCATCCATCAATAAAACCGATTACGCCGGCGCAGGGTCTCTTTCAATCGAACCCATCTCCTTTGCCTCACTTAGAAGATGCAAAGAGCTCATAGATGATCATGTTTCAACCCTTCTTTTCATAAACACTCGAGATGGTGCAGAAATTCTTGCATCTCGCTTTAACATATGGAAGAAAGATATGCCGATTGGCGTTCATCATGGATCTCTGTCTAAAAACGCCCGAATTGAAGCAGAAGACGAATTTAAAAACGGCAAACTAAAATCGTTGATATGCACATCATCACTCGAACTGGGTATTGATGTCGGTGATACTGATTTTGTCATACAATACAATTCTCCACGAGAGGTTACAAGAATTGTACAAAGAATTGGCAGATCCGGCCATAGTATAGGTAGAACTTCAAAGGGAGTAATCATATCGTCTAACCCCGAGGATTTAGCCGAGAGCCTGGTGATTGCAAGAAAAGCTCTAAAGGGTGAACTTGAAAGCCTAAGCGTGAGGCAAAATCCTTTGTCGGTGCTTACCAATCAGATTACAGCCATTGCTTTGGAATATGGCAGAATAAAAGCAGACAAGATGTATGAGATAGTCAAAAGATCTTATCCGTTCCACACATTAAAACAAGACACTTTTAACATGACAATAAAGCAACTGAAAAATCAGCGTACGATTTGGTTAGAAGATGACTTCATTGTTAAAAGGATGAACTCAAGAAATTATTTTCTTGACAACATATCAATGATTCCCGATGAAAAAACATACACGGTTGTAGATATAAGCACGAGGAATATAATAGGAATATTGGATGAAAGTTTCATTTTGAATTATGGTTTCGAAGGTGCAAAGTTTATTCTGCGCGGAAGGCCATGGGTAATTGTAAAAAGGGATGAAAATGGAATACTAGTTTCTCAGTCAAAAGAGATAGGAACAATACCTTCCTGGGCTGGAGAGGACATTCCCATACCCTTTGAAGTAGCCAGAGAAGTAGGAAAATTAAGAAGGCTTGCCGCCCAAGAAACTAAAATAGAAGATTGTCCTTGCGATAGCAAAACGTTGGATATGTTTTTACAGCAGATATATAACCAGAAAGCACAGAAATTTATCGTTCCAGATGACAATACGATAACTATCGAAATCGAAGACAAAACTGTAGTGATAAATGCATGTTTTGGAACAAAAGTGAATGAAACTCTAGGACGATTAATCTCTGCTTTATTAGTACAATCGCTGGGTGAAAGTGTTGGAATAAACAGCGATGCTTATAGAATCAATCTTGAGCTTCCTGGAAGAATTCCGGTTGATAGAATCAAAGATATACTTTTAAAAACAAAGCCCGAAACGCTGGAATATTTACTAGAAACTATTCTGAGAAACTCTACATATGTTCGGTGGCAACTGGTACATGTGGCAAGAAAATTTGGCGCCATTAACAAAGATTTTGATTACAAAAATGTCGGAGTTAAAAAACTACTTACACTTTTTGAAAATAGTCTTATATTCGAAGAAGCTCTTGATAAGCTTGTATGGGAGAGGATGGATATTGAAAACACCAAGCAGGTTTTGAAAGAGATACAAAGTGGCAAGATAGATATCCATGTACAGAGACTCTCACCCATTGCAATCGCAGGATTTGAAACGATTCGTGGACTAATGGTTCCACAGCGAGCAGACAGATCCATTCTTATGGCACTGAAAAATCGGTTGGAAAATACAGATATAACACTTGTATGCACCAACTGCAATCATACATGGAATACAACGGTTCATAGGACCGATATGAAACCCAAGTGCCCGCGATGCAGCGCAATAAAAATCGCTGTTTTATACAGATATAATAAAAATTTGGCAAAGCTTCTCACAAAAAAAGTGCGAACAAAGGAAGAAGAAAAAGAACTTAAAAGAATTCATAAAAATGCAAGTCTTGTTCTCAGCCATGGAAAATTTGCTTTGCTGGCATTGATGGGCAGAGGCATTGGCCCAGATGCTGCCACAAGAATTCTGGGAAAATACAATAAAACTCAACTTGAAAAATCAGAAGAGTTACAGATCAAATTCTTAAGAGACATCCTAAAAGCAGAGTTGACTTATGCACGAACAAGGGGATTTTGGGATAATAATTAGTTTACAACCATAGATATTGAAATTTAGACAAGAAGTTTTAATAATGTAATTATGCATTGATAAACGAATAAAAGCTTGTTGGATCTCCAAGAGTGGAGTACGGATGCCTCGACCGGATAATGAAGTTATAATTAAACGTGTATTGCTATCTGTTATTGATACAATCGGTAGAAGAACTTCAGAGGCATATGCAATCGTAGTAGTAAGCAGGATTGTAAAACAAGTTGGAGCAAAGTATGATTTTTTTAAGTGCATTGAGATCAAAAATACACTATATTCAGAAATTAAAGAATCACTTGTCATTAAAGCAGATATAAATTATGTTGACCAAAACGAGATCGGCAAGGCCATCAGGGAATTTTTTGATATTCTTACCGTATCAATGGAAAAAAGCGCTGGCTATTATTTTATAAAAGAAATAAAGGAAAACTTCCCATATGATTTTGAAATTACAATAAGAGGATTGGGCATAGATCTTGACATCATGCAACTTGAATACATAACTGGAAAAAAGAAAATGTATGAGTCACATAAAGAAAATTCGGATGTTATAAAATATGTACTAACGGCACTGTTTGATATATTGGATGCAGAAATAGGCAGAAATCTTGCATTTTCTACAATGAGTGATCTGATCAAAAGATTCAGCATAGAATATGATATTTTGAAATATGTTAAGATAAACGACGTAAGATTCGTCCGCAATGTTGATACCGTTTTTGTCGCAACAGAAATAAATGTTATAAAACATGAAACGGTGGGCGGCCTCATCCAGAAAATTCTTCAAGAAGTTAACAAAGTCCTTGCTGAGAAAGGCGGGTCTTTATTCATAGAAAAATTAAGAACTCGGCTTCGTGCTGATTATGTTTTTAGCCTTGAAGAAATGGGCGTAAATCCCTATGTGATACAATTACGGCAAGAATTAGTAGTAAAACATGTGCTCAAGGCATTGGCCGACACTTTAAGTGATGTAAGTTCTCAGAGCTATGCTATTCTAGCAATAGACAGCGCTATGAAAAAAATCGATGAAAAATACGAATATTTAAAATATGTAAAAATAGACAATGCAAGATATTCAAATGGCATGGATGCTATAAGTGTTATGTCAGAAGTAGACTCTGTTAGACCATCCGAACTAGGTAGGATGCTTCAAAAAATTGTCGAAAGAGTAACTATGGCTCTTGGTGAAGAAGCAGGTCGAACTTTCATAGACAGATTCAAAGAAAATCTTGGCAAAACATATCTTCTTAGAATTGAAGAGATGGGCGTTAATCTTCACATGATACAACTAAAGCAGAATCTGTTGTGGTAACACTTTTTTTTACTATTATCATATATTTTAAATAATATACTGGATAAATTTAAATATAAAATACATTGTATTTAATGATAGGATGAAACTTTTAACAAAAATAGGGGCAGTATTATTGGTATCGATCTTGCTGATATCTTATATTTATGTAGTGTCATTCATGGAATCTGACGAATCAACTGATGGTAACAATAAAAGAGGAACTATTACCATTGTTGTTCCCGATAACCAAGGTTCTCAAAAGGTTGCTCATACTGTTCTTGTAGAAGATGGTACTTGGACTGAGTGCAAGAACTGCCCGGAGGTTGCCAAAGCCATACATGATTTATATGAATCTGGTGACTACAACTTCTACTACATCAGCATGATTGATGATCAGGCCCTGGCTTCAACGCATTTAAAGGACGACTACAACGTACTTGGTTTTCCGACTGTTTTCATTGACGGCGGATACCAAGTTATACTTGGTTCGAGCAATATCGAATCTGTTTTAAAAGAAAAGATTTCGGCAGCCAAATCAAGAGATACACCTGCCCTGCATTTGGGCATCACTGCCACATTGACTGAAGATCAGATTAAAATTCATGTATTTGTAGAAAATTATGAAACTAAAACGTACACTGGCCGCCTCAAAGTCTATTTAACTCAGATAATTTCATCTTTGAATGATTACGAAGGCAATCCGTATCGCTTTGGTTTCTTAGATTACATAATAAATGAAGAGATAACGATAGATGCTAGAGGAAGTACTTACAAAGACAAAACATTGGAGGCTACAAGCGTAGATCCTGACAACCTCATGATTATAGCAACCATTTTCAATCCGGAAGGAAAACAGGCATATTCGGACCCACCATCTAACAAACAACCATTTACTGCATATTATGCCGATGCAACTAATGGTACCTTGGCCGTGGAAGGTGGAAATCTACCTCCCGAAGTTGGAATAACCTCTCAGCAGAACGGAAAGATATACCTCAACGATAAACTCTTTTTGAAATTTTTATATAAAAATACATTATTGAAAAATACTATTTTAATTGGAAAAGCAACGATTAAGACGTATGCCAAGGATGACTCAAAGATCGAAAAAGTTGAATTCTACTTAGATGACGATCTAGTTGCAACGCTTACTTCAGCGCCATACGAATGGAAATGGACCAAAACTGCAACAGGACGGCATACCATAAAGGTCATTGCTTATGATGATGCAGGAAAAACTTCAACAGATAGCATAGATGTTGTAGCGTTTATCAATTTAATTGGGATACTTTCATCTTAAGCAAAATACGCTCAGCAGTATTCTTTTTCAATGGCTTTAAAAAGAGCAAAAGGTATAATAAGAACCAAATGAAATCTTGGGCAAGGAGGTAAAACGATTAATTTTTTACTAATCTATCCTCAACCTAGTTATTCATACGAGAACTCAAACAAAAAAAGTGAAGCATACAAGGGGCTTGCCCCACCACTTGGTTTACTTTATATTGCAAAAATACTAGAGAACGATAAAGACAGCGTCACAATACTTGATTTCTCCGTTGATGTTTTTGAAGAGCAAAAAATAATTGACGCAGTAAAAACAGCAGATGTTGTGGGAATAACGGTTTTAAGTTTTGCTCTTGGTGGCGTAATTGAGATAGTTAAAATCATTAAAAAAACTAAACCTCGGCTTAAAGTGATAATTGGTGGGCCTCATTGCACATTGTTTCCAAAGAAATCTTTAGAAGAAATACATGCCGACATCAGTGTTCAAGGGGATGGCGAATTAGTAATTAATGACATTAAGAAGGCGATTAGAGGGAAAATTGCCTTTTCGAGCATACCTGGGATTTATTACCGCAAGGGAAACAAAATCAAAAAAGGAGCCGAATTGCAACTTATCAAAGATCTTGATTCAATTCCATTTCCATCTCGCCATCTCGTTAGTAAATACATATATGGAGATCAGTTCAATCCAAAAATCAAAAAAGGGGATTTTACTTCAATTATAACAAGCAGAGGATGTCCGTATGCTTGTAAATTTTGCTCAAGAAACTCTGTTAGTATGAAGACATACAGAACTAGATCTACAAAAAATATTTTGCAAGAACTAAAAGAAATTCAGGCAAACGGATACAAATATGTTGCCTTTGTGGACGACAGTTTTCTATCAAATAAAAAACAAGTCCATGAAATATTGGATGAAATTATTAAACAAAAATTAAATTTGAAATTCATTATCACGGCAGCCCGTGTTGATGCGGCCGAAGAGGAATTATTTAAAAAGATGAAAAAAGCAGGTGTAACTCATATCCAGTATGGCTTAGAATCAGGAAACCAGGATGTCTTGGATTTCTACAACAAAAATATTACGCTGGAAAAAATAAGATATTCTGTAAATCTTAGCGACAAAATAGGGTTGTTTAATATGGGTTCATTTATTTTGGGAGCACCTTTTGAAACAAAAGAACATTTTGAACGAACAATGAATTTTGCAAAAACGCTTCCGCTGGATTCAGTCGGATTTGCTACATTAAAATACATGGTTGGATCCGAAATATGGTGTAATGCAGTCAAAGAAGGAAAAATATCTGAGGATGATTATTTAGTACTAGCAGATTCCAAGCGTGGACTGGGGCTGTTTAAAGAGCAGGAAATCGCACAATATTGCGTTAAAGCACGTAGAGATTATTACACCAGACCAACTTTTATGTTAAGGCTTTTGATAAAATCACTAAAGAATAATGATTTTGGATTTATCCTATCGTATTTATCATCTTTTTTTTCAGATATACGAGACGGGTTAAAATACCTCGGGATAACGCATGGTAAAAAAGGGTTTAATCTATAGCAAAAAATAAAGAACCAAAAAGATAAGCGCTGATTTGGTAAGCAGTATGCTTCGATTCTTCATTCTTTCATTATACTTGTAATCATCCAATCGATAAGTGAGAAGCCAGCCGTACTGCGAGAAGAACGCAAAGAGAGCGACACAGAGTAATCTGAGCCATATGATGTAATCGAGGCTAAGTGTCTTGGCTTGAACATAAAAACCGCCGATGACCAGAAACATCGCACCAATTGCCATCTGGGATTCGTGGTGTAAAAGACCCTCAGCATATAAGCTGACCAGACCACCGATCAAGGCAAAAACAAACACAGGCCATCCACATTGTAGCGTTAGGTAAAGTGCAATTATGATTAAAATGTCAAGAGAACCCACAAGTAAGATTTTTAACATCGTTTCGGAAAAAGTGACTCTTTTTTCGAGTTTCATATGAAAGAGATCGTGTATGGTGTGTGCAAGCACCCAATGGGTAATGAATCCACCAATCATGACCAAGAAAATTCCCTCAAGATACGGTGCATCTATTACGTGAAGATCAAGGGAGACAAGAGAACCAAGTAAAGGAAATCCAGCGCCGGTAATTACTGAAGTAAGAATGGTATATGGGGCAAGCATGCCTTTTTTTTCCAGTTTCATCTATCATATACAATGGAGAAGTGGTTAATAAAACTCATTATTTAAATTTTAATAATTAAATAATCTCATTTGCATACTAGCATTAACATTTCGCTCAAGTACAAGGAAAAACGGATAGAAACCAAATTTTAAACTATTAATTACTCTCCTTATTGTATAGGGCGCTGAATAGAATTCTTTGTACATTTTTCCAATACCTTGGAGTAGCTCTTTTTGTGTCATATTTTTTGGTTCAAAAACCACATTTTTCATGTTATATTTTGACCAATCTTTCGTTAAAATACGTCCTTCTTCCTCGATTTTATTGAAAAGAGGAGTTCCCGGAAATGGCGTAAAGACTAAGAAATCTGCGACATCAAGCTTTAGCTCTTTTATCATTGCAAGTGTGTCATTAAAAACATCTTTTGTATCTGTGTCAAATCCAAACACAAAACAACCAATGGCAATCATATCATTATCATGTAGGTTCTGCACCGCTTGTCGATACTCTTCAACGGTGTTTGTTTTTTTGTCGATTGCGTCAAGGGTTTCTTGGGAAACTGATTCAAATCCAATAAGCCATGATACACAGCCGGCTTCTTTAGAAAGTCTCACTAGTTCTTTGTCACGAGCTATTACATCGACATTGCCATTACAAGAGAATTTTTTTCCTAGTCCTTTCATTTTCGTAAACAAGAACTTTGTATACGCTGGGTCTATAGTAAGAGACGTATCATAGAACGTGAAGGCTTTCTGTGGTAAATTTTTAATTTCTGAAATCACTTCATCAACCGGTCGTTTATAAAACTGTGAACCCCCAGGCTGATTAGTTTCACGGCAAAACGTACATCGGTACGGGCATCCCCTAGTTGCCTCAATTGCACCAGTCAATACGAAACCAGGTAACTTGATATTGGTTGGTGGAATGTGCACAGAACTGTCGAATTTTACTGGCAGATATAATGGTTTTAATTTATTATTTTCAACATCTTTTAGTAATTTCAACCAATTGAGCTCCCCTGGACCAAGTAAAATGCTGTTCGCATGTTGTTTTGCTTCGTCAGGTAAGACAGACGCGTGCATACCACTCAAAACAACGGCTATTCCTTTTTTTCTAAATCCATCTGCAATTTCATAGGCTCTAGTAGTGCTAGAGGTTGCAAAATTGATATGTACTAAATCATATGGTTTATCAAAATCAATACGAGTGTATCGCTCGTTGATTACCTCGACTGTATGCGTCTTTGGAGTAATCGCTGCTATTCGACGAGCATAAAGAGTCGGGAGAACAGAAAACATCGTAAGTAATGTTTTATCAAAGAACCCGTATTTGACTTTGCCCATCCATACGTTTTCTATGATTAATATGTTCATTGTAAAAGCTCTAATATAAGATATACATATTAATCTAATCTACAAAAAATAAGAACTTAATCTCTTAAAAAATAATAAGTGATATTGTGAGATAATGAATCCGTTCTACAACCCAGTATTTCTATCAAAGATTCTAAAAAGTTATTTATTAGATATCAATCGGCTTAATAATTTTAACGAAGAAAATTTAAAAAAATATCAGGATAAATGTTTGAAAAAAATAGTCAAATATGCATATACGGTTCCGCTGTATCATGATAAATATAAAGATGCTGGCATCCTTCCAAGCGATATAAAGAAAATAGAAGATATTGCAAAATTACCTACAATTTCTAAATACGATATAAAAAATTATTACCCAAACGGCATCATCTCATCAAAAACTAGAAAAGACCAACTTATGGAAATTAAAACTTCTGGCACAACTGGCAAATCCTTGTCAATTTATGGAGATATGTACGATGTGGTACTCTGGCTTTTTTGGTACATTCGAATCCTCAGAAATTATGGGATTAACTGGAGAAAAAACAGATTAACGATTATTGCAGATTTCGCACCTCATACCATTGGAAGCGGTTATATAAAAAGAGGGTTACTTGCCAATCTTAACAGTAAATATTTTTTCAACAATATGCAATGGTTGAATACTAATGATGAACCAATTGAAGTAACCAAAGAAATAAATAAGTTTAAACCAGATTTCATTGGCGGCTACGTTGGCATGCTTGGCCATCTAGCACTCTTGAAAGAAAAAGGTTATGGAGATAATATAAATCCTGGCTATATCGCGACGATAGGATCGATACTTACGCCGCCCCTCAGAAAATTGTTAGAGGAAACCTTCGACGCGAGAGTATTTGAAGTCTATGGCGCAACCGAATCAGGAACCATCGCGTTCCAATGTAACCGTGGGCACTACCACATCGTGTCTGATCTTATTTATCCTGAATTTTTGAAAGATGGCGAACCTGTTAAATCAAAAGAACCTGGAAAGCTAATAATCACAAAGCTATATGGTAATGGCACTCCAATTATACGTTATGATGCAGTGAATGACATTGTTGCACCACTCTATGAGAAATGTGACTGTGGACTAGCTGGTGGACTAATAGAAAAAATTTATGGTCGAGATGATTTATCGCTCTATTTTTCTGATGGACGTGTACTACTTCCATCGTCGCAAGCGGAGATCTACGGGAGAATATTGTATGGATTAAAAACCAACAAAATCAAAGAAACAAGAATAACCCAGCATAGTCTTACAAAAATTGAGATAAAACTGTTAATTGATAGCAAACTGAGGAATGAAGGCCCATCGGTTGATGAAATATTTTCAGTAATCAAGAAAGGATACCAAGAAAAAGTTGGTCCTGAAGTCGAAATCGATATAAAAGAAGTTGATAAAGTAAACAAAAGGGTACCGCGTATTATTTCAAATATAGATAAAAGCAAATTTGAAATAAAGCAATACATCTAACTTCTTTTTTTTAATACCAAAAGATATTTAAAATCATAGAGAATACTTGCTTAACATTTGTTAAGTGGAGGTAAAAAATATGAAAATAGTTCTTTGCACAGATAGTGTATGTGACCCACCAAAATGTCCTGTTGTAGACATTCGAGAAGATAAAGTAATAATTGGTGAAAAAAACAACACTTGTACACTTACAAGAAAACAATTCGACATCTTAAAGGAAAAAATACTGAGAAACGAAATATAAAGGTTTTTTCCTTTCTTTTTTTATTTCATTTTCTTAATGTATGTGATATCCTTCTCTGTTTTGCTTATACAGTTCTATGCTTTCTTGAAGAATCTCTGCAAGGTATGCTGCTCTCTCTTCATTTGTATAACAATCGTACACGCTTAGCGTACCATATAATGTCACATAATAAGGCCTAATAACTCCATTGTCATATCCAAATGTAACAACTGAAAACATGGGTATTCCCGCTCCGCCGTCCTTTTCATAGACCTGCTTAGATTCCCTCAGAGTATCGGTTGTATGATGAATATTTACATAAATAAAAGTGATATTGTAGTTTTCAAATGTGATTATCTTGGAAAACATCTCTTTTTTTTCAAATTCAACTTGAAGTAGTTGCGTTATAACAGGATACATTATATCGCATCCTTCGCAAGAATCTCCACTATATTCTAAAAACACTGGACCTTCGCCTTTAGTCAGATTTTCCAATACAAAGTCAGGATGAAGTGCATTTTTGGCAGTGGTAAACGTAAACTCTTTTATTGTATAGAATTCAAGTTTAAGACAACTTAAACAAGGAACCAAAACAATACCGGATTTCACATCATCGTAAACATTAGTATAGACAAACATTCCCCCTAATGCTCCGGAAAAGAGTAGCAACATAACTATCTGAAGGACTAGCATTTTTTTCATTTCAAATCCTCTCAAATTTTATTCTCTTCTGAGGACATGCAGTTACACATTTTCCACAGAGGATACATTCCGGATCCCGATGCATGTTCGGAACATCAATTCCCATGGGACATTGATAGGAACATACATTACACTGCGTGCATTCCTTTTTATCCACAGATATATGAAGAAAACTAATCTTGTTGAATGGACCTAGCAGAGCGCCAACCGGGCAAAAATAACGGCACCATCCGCGTTCAATAAGGAAAATTAGTGCAAGAAACAGAATGAAAATTACCAGTGCGATTGGAAAGAAATAATTTGGTACATATTTTCCGGGATTGAGTATCAAAATAGGAATTGTTCCTGTCAGAAAACCAACGGGACATATGTCGGTAAAGATAAATCCTATTAGGTAAGAGGTTACAAAAACTAGTCCGATGAGAAGGCCATACTTTGTATATCGCAAATATCGTTCAATTTTATGTTGGCTTAATTTTTTTGCTATAGAATATTTTTTGAGTTTTCTTGCAAATCGGCCTGTTCCTCTTTGGATGAAGCCAATAGGACATGCCCATCCGCAAACTGCCCTTCCAGTTGTAACACCAAAGAATCCTAGAATAAGAAGAGGATAAATAAACAAGTTCCAAGTGAAACTACCTCTATCTACGCTTTGCTCAAGGGATCTTAATGGACATCCAGAGGTTGCAGCAGGACAGGCATTGCAGTAAAGAAATGGGTAGCAAAATCCGGTTTTTAGTCCGAGCGCCCCAAGATTAGCAGAAAAAAAGGATAAAATTTGGACATATAATCTTTTTATCTGAAATTTCATCGTAATCTCTTTCTTTTGAATAATAACATTCCAAGCGCAACAGCTAACAAGAAGGGCACTAACTCAAATCCCGGTGTCTTATTGTCTGTATCTCCATTACCATTTTGAGTTCCATCCGGTTCCTCTGAAAGATCAATTTTCTTAGAAGAGTTCAACCAACTGCCATCGCTTTTCGCTAAAACCTTACAAGTGATATAGGTTGCATCATCATGTCTGAGAGTGACGCTGGTTTGATAAAGACCTGCCAATTCATTCATTGAAACATTTTGTACATCTGTATAACAAACGCCCGTGTTACCATTACATTCTTCAACTATCAGCCAAACTTCTGACGGAGTCTCTACACCAATATCAACAGAAAATGTAGCTGTTGATTTGGGAGTGGGATTTGTTGGATCTGAAGTAATTTCTCCGATCGTTGGTGCAACTGCAGCTCCGATACTTGTTCCAAAGAAAAACATTACAGCTAGCGCAACAAATACAATAATCTTTCTTTTATTCTTCATATCTTTATATCTCCCCTTTATTTTTCCTTCAGCAGCTCATCTATTTTTGATGCCAATAGTGAGTACGGTTCGTAACCCTCGTTTGAATAATAAATCTTTCCGTTTTTATCGAATATATAAAGAGTTGGCACTCCTCCTGGTGTGTTTATGTGATATTTTTCCCAGATGCTACCATCATCCATGCCAAAAATCCAATCTAGTTCGATATTCAATTGTTGTTTAAATCCATCTATCATAGTTTGTACATCTTGAGCATGCTCGTAGGTGTTTACATCTATTGATATTATCACTACATTGCTATTGCTATAATTTTCAGAAACTTTTTTAAGTTCAAGAAACTCATATAAACATGGATCACACCCGATAACTCTCATTAAATCTAGTACAACAACATTTCCGCGGTAATCGGATAAACTTTTTATGGTACCATTGAGCAGTATAAATGAAAAATCTTCCCCTTCGCTAACTGTATCATTTTCTGGTGATTCAAGGCAGCCAGACAACACGGATAATAATAAGATGAATAGAAAAATTACAGGCAGTTTCTTAATTGATATAATGCTGCTTCACCCTTCAAATCACAAATAGGCCTACAAATAACCGCTAATTTTCTGCTTCAATATGTCTTTAGGTAACGCACCTACGAATGTATCCACAAGACTTCCTTTTTTAAACACAAGCATAGTAGGTATGCTCATTATTTTATATTTCATAGATGTGCGTTGATTTTCGTCGACATTTAGCTTTGCAAAGACAATTTTTCCTTGCAGCTCTTTTGCTAGTTCATCGATAACTGGACCAACCATTCTA
The DNA here is from genome assembly GCA_041305025.1 of Thermoplasmatales archaeon. Taxonomy (GTDB): domain Archaea; phylum Thermoplasmatota; class E2; order DHVEG-1; family DHVEG-1; genus JBFYMG01. Next base: position 629 of record JBFYMG010000037.1, on the reverse strand, counting down.
CAGGGACCGCACCATGGTGCCCAACAATCTACAACTATGGTCTCATATTCTTTTACAATTTTATCCATATCTGCATCGGTTATGCGAATCGGGGCATTTGGCCAACTTTTTTCTTTCATAATCATTCCTCTTTTTACATATATTTTTGAGTATTCTTCTAGTTTTTTCCTTCTTATCTCTTCAATTTCATTTGTTTTGTTCATCCTGCAACCATTTTCTTATCCTTAAGTAACCTATCTTTTTTTCTCCACCTAACCATAAGATAGGTGCAGTTATCTGTAAATCTTCAAATATGTCGTGGGATTTTGCAAGCCGAAAATCTTCATCTTTCCATTTGTTTATATCATGTGGGAATGTTACAATTTTTATGTCATCTCTGCCCTCTAAAATCTCTTTCGTCTGTGTGCATTTCGTACAGTTTTCTAGCGAGAACAATATTTTTTCACTCATTGCAAGTTCCCCACATTTTTGTTGTTATAATCTAATGGGCCAGGCCGGAATTGAACAGGCGATCTCCGCGTTGTAAGCGCGACGTCATAGCCACTAGACCACTGGCCCATGTCATATTACCACTGGCTTAGATATATGACCACTGGCTTAAAGGTAGCCAATATCATCATTTTTTCGCC
>JBFYMG010000036.1:0-6265 GCA_041305025.1 Thermoplasmatales archaeon | reverse complement strand
GTGAGCAAAAATAATTAAACAGAAGTTGAGTCAGGCAAAATCGCCTGGCTCTCAATATCTTTTTAGTCGATTGTCAAAATCTACAGATTGGTTTTTAAAAAATAACTGTAACCTATCTTTTCTGGTTCTCTGTAGCTTTATAATGATCTATTAATCTTTGAATTACCTCTGAATACGTCTCTCCTTTTTCTGCAATCTCAAAAAGTTCGTCTTTAACATGATTCATTATACGAATGGTAGGCATCTTTGAATCCATGGGGTTTTTAGTGGTTTTTCGTTTCGAGGGTTTTCGAACCATTGGCTGATGTATACACTGTATAGTTATTAATTTTTCCTCCTAGCGAAAGGTATATAAATACACACTGTATACAGTGTATATATAATGGGGGAATTGTTGTGACAAACCGAAAAACCCTGAAAGAATTTGAGAATCATCTCCTTGCCAATAACAAATCAAAAGAAACCGTTCAGAGTTACGCTAGAACCATGCGACAATTCCTTGATCTCATCAACAAACAACCTGAACATATTAAAAAAGAGGACATAGACCGATACAAATACTGGGTCCATGAAATAAAACACTATGACAGAAACTCCTTGACTCCGAAATACTGTGCAATCAAAACATTCCTTGAGTTTATAGAGATCCCAGATAAAGAAATAAAATCATATAAGTTAAATCCACCACGAAAAGAAGTAAAACCAAAAACACCACTCACTAGACAAGAAGTACAAAAGATGTTTGAAATTACGAAAGACAACATACGAGATCATGCAATACTCAAAACATTATACTACTCGACGATTAGAAGCAGAGAACTCTGTAATCTCAATATTGAAGATATTGATTTTCAGAGACAAAAGATACGAACGGTAAGCAAAGGCGGACACTACGATGAACGAAATATTCACCCGGATTGTCTGAAAGCAATCGGCGATTATCTTGTATTACGAGAACAACCAAAGGAAGGACATGAAAAAGCGTTATTCCTTAATAGTAAAGGGGAACGGGTCGGAAGAACATATCTCCATTTGATGATACAAAAATATGCCTCATTAGCTGGAATCAATAAACGAGTCTATCCTCACCTTTTTAGAGCGTCAAGCATCACCCACATGCATAACGCAGGAGCAAGTATACCAGAGATTATGGCACAGAGCAAACACAGAAGTGTTGATACCCTCGTCAAACACTATATCTGTCCATCAGAAGAAAGATACAAAGAAGTATATCTGAACACGCTTTCGTTTGACGACAAGACAGAAGAAGCAAAAACAGAACCACCGAAAAATCAACAAAGACCAAAGACAATTATTTCAGAAAATATCGAGCAGATTTTAGCCCAACAATTAGCAGATGAACTCATCACACCAGAACTGTATTTAGAAGCCGTAAGTAAGCTAAAATCAAGACATGAGAACGTAAGCGTTTCAATCTACGGATAGAGACTATTCTTACGTCAAGACGTAAACAAAAAACTGAAAACGTAAGCAGTCTGGAGAGAACGTAAACAGGAGGTTTGAGAACATAAGTTGCTGGGTGTAGGCCGTAAGCCTCCTTCTGTTTTAAACGGTATTCTACTATGCGCCCTACCCATGAGCAGTCTGGACAACTGATCCCATTGTTTGGGCTTGCTCCAGGAGCAGATTGACCGTTTCATCAAATCTCAGGAAGACCTCATCACCAAGTGAATCATCGCATTATTCTTGAGCTGTGTCGTTTCTGCGTCTCTGCAAGGACTTCCGCCCTTACCGCTTGCACGGTTTCCTAGTCCAGAGCGAGGGAGGACTTTCCTCAGCGATAGCCGCCGTCAACCGTCCACCTACGCCCAGCAAAACAATCATTACTGATGTCGGTTTATAAATTTTGCCACAAAAAAAAGAAAAATTATGGAAATGAAGAAGCAGACTCTTGTTCGTCTACAACTTTGTTGTCGAGATATATCTTAGTTATAAACCAAGTTGTTAAACCTTTTGGGATATCGGCTATAAGTGTTATTTCTTCTTTTGCCATAGGTTTTAGCGAAGAAATAATGTCGGTTTCAAAAATTAATTCTTGATCATATTCCGTATAAAAACCGCCTTTAGCTATGACATTCTCAGCTGTTGAACTACCCAGATTTTCCACGATTAGTGTTACCTTTACAAAATCACCAAGTTCCGTGTTAGTAAAAATTGTTAGACTGTTGTTCTTCCAATCATGAAACAGTAGCGGCCTAGATGAAACAGGATAAACCGTCAAATTTGAAAGTGATTTATAACCAGTGGGTATTAACCCAAGGGGTTTACCTAGCGTCGTTGTTTCCAAGAAATAATAATTCCCAGTATAATGTTCGTATCCTGGTAAAGTCTCAGTAAGCTCTACTCCAACGGCCATGTGATTAGGAAATCTAAATAATGCTACATCGTAGCCCATCTGATTAAGAAGGCTGGCTGTAAGAATTGCTTTGTCTTCGCAATCTCCACCACCTTCATCTTCGTTAAATAGAGTTTCAATAGGATAACGAGGATATTCAAAAGAGTCGTTGGTTGGACTATCTTTTTTATATTCAAGGCTCTGAACAAAAGATGCTACAAAATTTATCTTACCGACGTTATTTTCCTCGCCAGTGACAAATCCAAGTTGATCAACTAATAAATCGACATAGGAATTATCGTATGAATCAAAAACATAAAGGCTGTAGTCTTCTTCAAGAATTCTGTTAACGCCAGTATAATAATCAAATAAAAACTCAGGGTATGGAATCTTCAACCAAGGATTGCGGTCATCATAAGTCCATTTAAATTCTTTAGTAAGAACACTGTTCTCCAAAGTAATGGGAAATGAATCACTAGCAAGAGTATTTCCGAGCACATCATTTAAAGATGCAAAAAACGTACTGTCTTTAGGAGTGGTGTTTATATAGATAGAACAATCAATATCTTTAATTTCGTTTGGAAGAACGACATCTGGCAATATGCGACCAGAGTACGTCTTGGAATCCGCAGTTAATTCTACGCCATAGGGATATGCCGGAGTATCACCAGAGTTGCGGACCTCCATTGTAAGACCTATCAGCAAATAACTGCCTCTCCACGATCGCCACCATTTTTGGCTACAAGACACAATGGAAAGATCAGGGCCTTCAAAAGGAAGCGTTTGTTCAAATATTTCTTTATCATTTTTATCATATGCACGCAATACGTATTGGCCTGGCACAACCGTTTCTTTATATGGTGTCAAATGAAAAACGGCATCATTATTTCCAGATAAAAACAGATCTGAATCAAGCAAACTACCATCGGGATCAAAGAGTTTAACAGTTACTGTACCACTTGCAGAAAAAACAGAAGACAGACCAGCAAAACCATCATCGTCACAAACCACATAGGAGTTTAAAGAAAAGCTCGTTCCAAACAATAAATCTTTTATGATACAGCCTGAAAAAGAACTAGAAAAAACTATTGCAGCAACCGCAAAAAATATGATTTTTTTACCTATGCGCATAGTATCTATAAAACCACTCTAGTCTCAAGTTTTTTCTTTATGACTTTGCCCAATCTTTTGATACCTTCTTCAATTTGTTCATTTGTAGAATATGAGAAATTAAGCCTCATTGATCGTCCACCGCCGCCATCAACGTGAAAAGCCTTGCCGTGAACATAGGCCACCTTCTCTTTTATGGCATCCAAAAACAAGGTTTCGGTGTCTATACCCTCAGGTAGAGTAGCCCAGGCAAACATGCCGCCCTTGGGTTTATTGCAAATACAGTCATCTGGAAAGTACTTTTCAATGGAATTTATCATAATATCTCGTTTGGGTTTGTACATCTCACAAATCTTCATTATATGCAAATCCATGGAACCGCTCTTCATAAACTCGCTAGCAATATACTGGGTGAAAGTATTTGTACAAAGATCAAGCGCCTGTTTACATACTGCGATCTTTCTTATAATTTCCTCAGATGCAATTACCCAAGCCAACCTAAAGCCAGGGGCAAGTATCTTGGAAAAAGTAGACATGTATACAACGCGATCTTCATCATCAAAAGCTTTAATGGATTTTACTGGAGGAATGTCATAACGAAGTTTGCCGTAGGGATCATCTTCAACAATTATTAGATTGTGTTCAGCTGCGATATCTATGAGTTTTTTTCTGTGTGACTCTGGCATTACAAAACCAGCAGGGTTCTGGAAGGTTGGAACTGTATAAATAAACTTTAGAGATACCTCCTCTTTTAACAATTTTTTAATTGTCTCTTCCAAGACATCCAACTTAATGCCATCTTTGTCTGTGGGAATTCCGGTCAAATTAGCCTCATAACTTCTAAAAGCATTAATACCTCCCAAGTAGGATGGCGATTCCACCAACGCAGTATCTCCTGGATTGAGAAAGATTTTACCAACTGCATCCAAGGCCTGCTGCGATCCGCTCGTAATTATTACATTATCGAGTGCAACCTTCATTCCCTCTTTGCATGCACGCTCCATGATCAATTTACGTAATTCGTCGACCCCGTGAGTTGCACCATATTGAAGCGCTATGGAAGCGTTAGTCTTTAAAACATTACTTACAATTGATTCCAAGTCTTTTACAGGAAATGATCTTGGATTTGGTAATCCGCCAGCAAATGATATAATCTCAGGATCCTGGGTAACTTTAAGTAATTCTCGTATCTCTGATTTCCTCATTTTTCCGGCTCTATCCGAGTATAGTCCATCTAGGTTAATCATGCCCCACCAGACCCAAAATCCAATTTGCTCTTATATGTATTTCGTAAAAAAATTGAAAATAGTAATTATTCTTCTTTTTCAAGTGAAAATAATGGTTTTACATGCTCTTCGAAGGCGGGCATCGTCTCCATTGTATCTCGATCTATATTGAATCTATGCATAATGTGCAAAGCCAATTGTTCATCTGAAGAATTAGGTTTTCTTCGCTCTAAGAAAATCCTGGTAACTTCTTTGCAATATTCCTCCTCAGAGTCCATTATTTCATCTTTCATACTATCAGATGTTATATCACTATGTTATTTATAGATTTTCCCAGCACAAAAAAGAGTTTAATATAGAACTAAAAGCCAAAAGAATATGTTAACATTATATCGTGCCAGTCATATGTATAATTAACATAAGTATGATAACTACAGAAACAAAACAGATACTGAATATATCCTCTAACCGGCTTTCCGTTATTTGCATCCCGTCCCAAGGGTAGTATAAAATTCTATGATTTAAATGTTTACAAATTTTTAACGGCAATTTCGTTTGAATTAGAAAGATTTATTAGTACATCTAAAGCTCCACAAAATAAAAGATATCAAAGGTAATGTAATATGGAGGCAATCATTCTTGCGGGAGGGTTTGGTACTCGACTAAGACCACTCACATATACCAGAGCAAAATCTTTGTTACCAATACTAAACAAGCCAATGATATCATACATTATGAACTCTTTACCAAAGGAAGTAGACAAAGTTATTCTTGCTGTAAATTATCAGAAAAACCAGATTGAAAAGTATTTCAAAGAAACAGATTTTGGAAAAGATATTATTGTTAATGACGAAACAACACCCCTTGGGACCGGGGGAGCGACAAAATTTGCAGGCAAACATATCACGGGACGATTTTTTGTATTGAATAGCGATATAATATGCTCGCTAAATCTTGAAGACATGATAAAGTTTCATGTGAAGAATAATGCAGTTTCCACCATTTCTCTGTGGCCTGTGAAAAATGTTTCTGAGTTTGGTGTTGTAGACGTAAAAGAGGATGGAAATATTGTTCGTTTTGTAGAAAAGCCAAAACCCGAGGACGCACCTTCCAATCTTATTAATGCCGGGGCGTATCTGTTGGAACCAGATATTTTGGAATATATAAAGACTGGTCGTTTGGTTTCAATGGAGAAAGAGATATTTCCTCAAATCATTAGAGATACTGGACGCTTTTTTGGTTTTAAATTCAAGGGATATTGGATGGACATAGGTAGGATTAGTAGTTATATTGACGTACATAAGTTTCTTATGAAAGAAAATAAGCTTAAAAATTACAATGGAGCAGACTGCAAAATAGATGGGACATTAAAAAACTCATGCATAGGTAACAATGTTTATATTGGGAAAAATTCGAGTCTTGAGTCGACCATTGTCTATGACAACGCAAGAATTGAAAATAACGTTGTTTTACGCGACTGTGTGATTGGTGAAAATTGTAGGATTGGTAGTTTTTCCAATATGAAAAATTCAGTTTTAGGCGGCAATGAAAAAATTACAGAAAAAAGTTTCAT
>JBFYMG010000035.1:0-5058 GCA_041305025.1 Thermoplasmatales archaeon | reverse complement strand
CATCGTTTCTACCGCTAAACCAGAAGTATCCATCTTCATCCTGATACAAGACATCACCGCTCAAAAACCACTCGCCTTTAAAACTTTCAGCGGTCTTTTCGTTTTTGTTCCAATATTCTCTAAATAGGCCCGGATCTTTTTTATTAATTGCAAGAACACCCGATTCGCCTTGTGGGACTGGTTCGCCGTTTTCATCGATTAGGGCACATGTATGGCCGGGGTGAGGTTTCCCGCAGGAACCAGATTTTATTTTCATCCCTCTCATATTTGAAACATAAACCATCACTTCAGTCATACCAATGCCGTCGTATACATCAAGACCGAATCGCCTCTTCACTTCGCTGATCACCTTGGGATTCAGGGGCTCTCCTGCAGATATGCAATGACGCAAGGATTTCAGGTTATATTTTTTCTCAGCATCTTTCACAGTTAGAAACATGCGATATGCAGTGGGAACGGAAGCAAGATTTGTCACTTTGTATTTCTCAAGAAGTTCAAACCACTTGTTCGGATCAAACTTTCCCTCGTAAACAAAGGTGGTGATGCCCCATCTCCAAACATAAAGAAAACCATTTCCCAGGGGGTAAATCCAATTTAAGTCTCCGGTGTGGGCTATGATGTCGCTTTCTTTCGCGTTCTGCCAATATTGTACACTAGGGTCGTTTCCAGGAACCCATCGATGCAAGTGAACTGCACCTTTTGGGTTTCCCGTAGTTCCAGAAGTATAGCAGAAAAATGCTATGTCATTGCTATTGGTAGGTTCTAGCTCTAGATTTGATGAGGATTCATTCATCATATCCTCAAAGGATAATTCTCCCAGTTCCGTGTCCCCGACCACAATGATATGTTTCAGTGTTTTGCAATTCTTTTCTATCGCATGAACTTCTTTTGCATATTTTGGGGTGGTAATTACTGCTTTTGCGCTGCTGTCATTTATTCTGTATTCAACTTCATGTTCTCTAAACATGACACTTGATGGGATTGGTACTGCACCGATCTTTACTCCACCAATAAACGAAATTTGAAAGGCAGGGATGTTGGGAAGTCGTATAAGAAAACGATCGCCTTTTTTGAATCCAAGATTTTTTAGTGCATTGCCAAACCTGTTGGAGAGATTTTTTATCTCTTCAAATGTAAACTTCTCTGTTTTTCCTTCTGCATTTTCCCAATACAACGCTATTTTATCTTTGTTTTTTCCTTCGGCGTGTTTGTCAACAACGTCGTAACCTATGTTGTATTTCCTTGGTATGCTCCATTTCCAATTCTTATACTCTTTATTGTAATCAAATTCCCCCATGTCTTCACCATCTCAAGTATTGCTATAAAATTTTATCTGAGTAGACTTCCAGATATAACCATGCGTTGTACTTCAGAAGTACCCTCATATATCTCGGTTATTTTTGCATCACGGAACAAACGTTCAACAGTATATTCTTTTGTGTAACCGTAGCCACCATGGATTTGCACAGCCTTAATCACCGCATCCATGGCTGTCTCAGATGCAAACAACTTTGCCATAGCTGCTTCTTTAGAAAAACGCTCACCCTTATCTTTTGTGTATGCTGCATTGTAAACCAAATAACGCGCTGCTTCAATTCTGGTAGCCATATCGGCAATCATCCATTGTATTGCTTGGAAGCTCGCTATTGGCTTGCCGAATTGCTGGCGCTGTTTGGCATAATTAATACTCTCGTCAAGTGCAGCCTGTGCAATACCTACAGCTTGTGCAGCAATACCAATTCTGCCGCCATCTAGAGCATTCAACGCAATTTTGAATCCTTCTCCTTCTTTGCCCAGCAGATTTTTCCTAGGAACTTTCATATTTTCAAAAACTAATTCAGTAACATGATTTGCATTGATGCCCATTTTATCAAAGAGACTTCCAACCTTAAATCCTGGTGTTTCTTTCTCAACAATAAACGCACTGATTCCTTTTGATCCCAGAGTTTTATCAGTAACTGCAAAGACGATAAAGATACCTGCTTTGTCTCCGCTTGTTATAAAACATTTGTCTCCATTTATTATATAATGCTCTCCCTTGAGCTCTGCCTTAGTTTGCATTGCACCCAAATCCGATCCTGCATTCGGCTCGGTTCCTGCGAAGGCACCAATTTTTTCACCCTTTGCTAGCAAAGGAAGATATTTCTTTTTTTGTTCATCAGTACCATATTTCATTATTGGATATGCCACTAATGAGTTATGAACCGAAGTAATCACTCCAGTTGATGCACATTTTCTTGATATTTCTTCAATGATCGTCGCGTAGCTAATGATATCAAGACCTGCTCCACCATACTCTGTGGGGATGATTATTCCTAAAAGACCGAGCTCTGCCATTTTTTTAAGAATTTTTGTAGGATACTCTCCAGTTTTATCAAGATTTGCAGCAACAGGTGCAATCTCTTTTTCAGCGAACTCTCGTACCATCTTCCGAATCATTTTTTGTTGATCATTTAATTCTAATTTCATGGAGGTGGGAATAAAATTAACAAACATAAACCTTTCTATAATCTATAAGATATGAATAAAAGAAAGAAATATAACAACCTAGCTAATTAAAGAAGGGCATTATGGCACTTGAAAAAGGCTTTGTTCACATTTATACAGGTCCTGGAAAAGGCAAAACAACCGCTGCAATAGGACTAGGCGTTCGTGCAGCTGGTGCAGGTTTTAAAGTTTATATGATTCAGTTTATGAAAGGTAGACGTTACAGTGAGCTTGATGCATTGAAACATTTGTCAAATTTTACTGTAGTCCAGTATGGTAGAGATGAGTTCGTGTCAAAAGAAAAACCTGAACAGATTGATATTGATTTTGCAAAAAAAGGTTTAGAGCATGCTAAAAAGATACTAAAAGAGGGTAAATGCGACATGGTTATTCTAGATGAAATTAACGTTGCAGTTGACTATAAGTTAATACATCTGAAAGATGTGTTGAAACTTGTTGATGAAAAACCAGAAAAAATGGAACTCGTATTAACGGGGCGATATGCTCCACCAGAACTTGTAAAAAGTGCAGATTTGGTAACAGAAATGTTAGAAATTAAGCATCCTTATCAAAAAGGCGTACTTGCTCGCAAAGGTATCGACCATTAAACTGGGAGGAATCATTTATATGGTTAAAAAATGGAAAAAAACCGATTGTTGTACACAGACAAAAGAAAACACTCCTGAAGAGAAAAATAAGTTCGAAACATTGTCGGGCATTGAAATAAAAACTCTTTACACTCCAAAAGATGTTTCTCATCTTGATTACGATAAAGACATAGGTTTCCCGGGGAATTATCCGTTTTTACGCGGTGTTCATTTAACTATGTATCGCGGTCGTCTTTGGACTATGCGTCAGTTTGCTGGTTTTGGTAGTGCTGAGGAAACTAATCAACGTTACAAGTATTTGCTTAATCATGGTGAGACTGGACTTAGTGTTGCTTTTGATTATCCGACTTTGTATGGTTATGATACAGATCATCCATTGGCTCGTGGTGAGTTTGGGAAATGTGGTGTTGCTATTTCTTCTTTGAAAGATATGGAGATACTTTTTAGCGGTATACATGTAGATGATGTAACGACCTCTATGACCATAAATGGCCCTGCCCCCATTGTTTGGGGTTTCTATATTGCTAATGCTGAGAACCGCGGTATTGATCGCCGTGTTATTGGTGGCACAATTCAAAATGATATTCTTAAGGAGTATATTGCTCAGAAAAGCTATATTTTTCCTCCTGAACCCTCTATGCGCTTGATTGTCGATACTTTTGAGTTTGGTTCAAAAGAAGTTCCTCGCTGGAATACAATTAGCATTAGTGGTTATCATATACGTGAAGCTGGTTCTACTGCGGTTCAGGAGCTTGCTTTTACTCTTGGTGATGGTCTTGAATATGTTCGCTGGGCGATGAAACGAGGTCTTAAGATTGATGATTTTGCTCCTCGTCTAAGTTTCTTTTTCAATGCCCACAATGATTTTTTCGAAGAAATTGCTAAGTATCGTGCCGCTCGTCGTATCTGGGCTAAAGAACTTAAAAAACTTGGCGCAAAAAAACCTCGTTCTTTATTAATGCGTTTTCATACTCAGACCGCTGGTTGTAGCCTTACTGCTCAGCAACCTGAGATTAATATTGTTCGTGTGACCCTGCAGGCGCTGTCTGCCGTTCTTGGTGGTACACAGAGTTTGCATACAAATTCCATGGATGAGGCTTTGGCTTTGCCCTCCGAGAAAGCTGTTCGTATTGCTCTTAGGACGCAGCAGATTATTGCGGAGGAGAGCGGTGTTACAAACACTGTTGATCCTCTTGGTGGTTCATATTATATTGAGTGGCTTACTGATAAGATGGAAGAAGAAACGTACAAGTATTTTGGTCGTGTTGAGAAACTTGGTGGCGTGATTCCTGCTATTGAAAAAGGTTTCTTCCAGCGGGAAATCGCTGAAGCAGCGTACAATTATCAGAAAGAGACCGATAAGAATGAGCGATTTATTGTCGGTGTTAACAAGTACAAGGTTGATGAGTCTGTTGAGATTCCTATCTTAAAGATGGATGAAAAAGGTGAGGAGCGACAGATTAATCGTTTGAAGAAGCTTCGTAAGGATAGGGACAAGGCTAAATTTGAGCGTAATCTAAACAGACTTAGAAAAGCCGCTGAAGGTGAAGAAAACCTGATGCCTTATATTCTTGATTGTGTTCATAGTTATGCAACTCTAGGTGAGACGTGTGGTGTACTCCGAGAGGTTTTTGGTGAGTATGAGGAGCCTGCGATTTATTAGAGAGGTTTGATTGTTTATGGAAAAAAAGATTCGTGTGTTGGTTGCAAAACCTGGTCTTGATGGCCATGACCGTGGTGCAAAAATTGTTGCTCGTGCACTTCGTGACGCGGGTATGGAAGTAATTTACACTGGTTTGCATCAGACTGCAGATATGATTGTCGAGACCGCCGTTCAGGAAGATGTTGATGTCATCGGTCTTAGTTTGTTGTCTGGTGCTCATATGACTCTTTTTAGAGATGTTACCAAGCTTTTAAAAGAGAAGGGCATGGGTGATGTTCTTGTCGTTGGTGGTGGTATTAT
>JBFYMG010000034.1:0-5674 GCA_041305025.1 Thermoplasmatales archaeon | reverse complement strand
CCAGTTCGAAGATTGTTTTTAAAGATCTCCCGGTAGATGATCCAAAAGTACGAAGACCTGATATCAGCAGAGCTAAAGTGGTGCTTGAATGGGAACCAATGGTTGACCTGAGGGAAGGATTGGAAAGGACTGTAGCATATTTTAAAAAAATAGCATGAATTTTGTGTTATAGAGGTGAATCTCCAATTTTTCGAATCGATCAACTGGATTTGGATATGTTCTTAGTATTTGAAGAGGAACACCACGCTTTTCACTGATGTTGGGTGAGGAACTAAGGTCGGACTTCGAGAATTGATGAAAATAACAGATGGACATGGAAAAGTTATGAAATGTGATCTTTCCATATCCAAAAAAGCGACAAGATTATACAAAGTATGTTCAAATTAAGCACTTTCATCTCACGCGTCATGAGTATAAATCCAATCAAGCGCCAGAGCATAGTTTCACTAATCTGGCAGATTGCGTTTACGTTTATTGGGTTCCTGAGTACAATATACTTCACACGCACAGTGGGTAAAAGCGTTCTGGGCGCATATTTCCTGTTCCTCGCATATCTTACTATCATAAATCTGATGGCTGACGGCGGCTTTGGCGATGCTGCGATTAAACGTATCAGTGAAGGAGAGGAGCAAGACGCGTATTTCAGTGCTTTTGTCGCACTTCGTTCTGTTTTTGTGACGTTAGTAGTGGTTGCACTTATTGCATTTCACAGTTATTTTGTCGATCTCAACGATGCTGAAACATTTATCTGGCTCATACTGGCACTGATTGTAGGAATGTTTTATGGGGCTGTTTCAACTGGTATACTTGGCTGTGCAAAAATAGGAATTGGTGCAACTGCAGCATTTATTAATAATGTTTCACGAGTAATTGTTCAAATCATTGCCGTTTTTCTGGGATATGGTGTTGCAGGCCTTGCAGGTGGTTTTGTTATCGGAATGTTTGTCAGCTCTGTGATACAACTGCGTTTCTTTGATTTACATTTTGTATCCTTTAATTGGAAGCACATTAAAAGCCTGGCAACATTTTCAGTTTGGATCTTTTTAATATCAAGTGGAATCATCGTGTTTTCAACTGCAGATACGATTATGATAGGTTATTATCTTAGTAACGCCGATGTAGGTGTGTATCGTATAGTATTGCAATTCACATTGATGGCTACATTTATAACAGTCGTACTTCGTTCAACACTATATCCAAGGGTCAGTCGCTGGGGAAAGACTGGTGATACCGCATTAATAGAAGAGTCTTTATCCCGTGCATTTACGTACTCGCTCATTCTGGCCATACCAATGTCCATGGGTGGATTTTTACTTGGCGATAAACTCCTGTATTATTTCTACGGAGCGGATTTTGCAGAAGGATACATAACAATGGTGGTACTGTTCATTGTCCAGGTTATAAACATATTCTGCTATTTTTTTACAACATACCTAACTGCAATGGATCATCTTAAAAATCTGTTTAAAATTACTGTCCTGTCTGTTGCAGCAAACATTGCATTAAATGCATTATTGATACCACTGATAGGGATTTTGGGAGCTGCTATTGCCACACTTGTTACGATGATACTAAATGCAGTTCTAGCAATGAGAATATTATCAAAGATAATAACGATTAGAGTGGAAATTGACAGTTTCCTGAACATTTTAAAAGCATCTGTTATGATGGGATTATTGATAATGGTGTATAGGAGAGTAGTACCACTTTCTAATGTATGGCTGACATTGGTTCCAGTTGTGATTGGTGGTGTGCTTTATTTGTTCCTGATACTGAAACTTGACAGGAAAATTTACGATGAGTTAAAGGGAATTATAATGCAGATGATTATGTGAACTGATAGTTAGATTGGAAGTGGATTGCATGAAAACATAGAGCATTTTTATATTTAATAGCCATATGGAGTCACTAATGCATAAGATTGCAATTCTGTTAGTAACATATATTGGAGATATAGGGTATGTAGAAAGGTTAATTCCAAACTACATGAAATACAACCGGGACAAGATACCATTATACATTGTTGCTCCAAGTTCCGACATTAAAGCATTTAAAAAATTTGGAGGTGACAATATTGAATTACTCACCTATGAATCAATCACAGATAATTTAGTACAGGACAATAGTGTCCGTGGTATTAGACCGGGGTATATTAACCAAGAAATCATTAAGCTTGCTTTCTGGGAAAAAGGATTATGTGAAAATTATTTTTGCATGGACTCAGATGGACAATTTGTTCGGGATTTCTATATCTCTGATTTTATGTATGATTATAATACTCCATACACTATCCTTGTTGAAGACAATGAATTAGCAGTAGAACCAGAATACTATAAAAAGTACTGGAAAGGAAGAGAGGAATTAATCCACGCGATTCAAAAAGAAATTGGACTTGTAGACAAGAGAATGCTAACTTGCCATGGGTTTGCGATACTTTCTTGTAAAGTATTAGAATCACTACATAACAAATACCTTATACCAAATAATCTGGCATATAGAGATTTGCTGAGCAAATCACCTTATGAATTTTCCTGGTATAATATGTGGTTACAAAAAGATAAGACCATTGAAATCCAATTTAGAGAGCCCCTCATAAAAATATTTCATCACAAGAACCATCATCTGGAATACCTGCAAAAGGGGATCACACTGGACGATATTGCCAGAGGGTACCTTGGTGTTGTGATCAATTCGAATTATTCTAGATGGGATGGTGTTGTTTCTTATGAGGACGGAGATATATACGAACTTTCAATGAAAGAAATCGGATTATTATTGCATAAGATAATAAGGTCACTTCTAAGGAAACCACTAACTCTATTGGTAAAGTTGAGGACGAAATATCTTAAATAGACATGAGAGGAATGGAATATGTACACAGAAATTGAAAAGTGTCGCATTAGTGGCAGCAGAAACCTGCTTACCGTATTATCGCTTGGCGAACAATGCCTTACCGGTGTATTCCCAAAATCACCAAAGGAGCCTATCACGAAAGGTCCACTGGATCTTGTGTGGTGCCCAGATAGCGGTTTATTGCAGCTGAAACAATCATACAGTTTGGATGAAATGTATGGAGATAATTATGGTTACCGTTCAGGTTTGAACAATTCTATGGTAAAACATCTGCAACAAAAAATCCGTACATTAGAGCAAATGGTGAAACCGAATGATTCCGATTTGGTGATTGACATCGGTAGTAATGATGCAACATCGCTTAAGGCATATTCAGGCAAGTTCCAAAAAGTAGGGATTGACCCTACTGGAAAAAAATTTAAACAATACTATACTAATGATATTACGTTAATTCCAGACTTTTTTTCCGCAAAGCTCTTCAAGGATAATTTTTCAGATAGGAAATCAAAGATCATTACCTCTATAGCCATGTTTTACGATTTGGAAAATCCGATTGCATTTGTAAAAGATATTGAAGCACTTCTTGCTGATGATGGAGTCTGGCACTTTGAACAGAGTTATATGCCTAGTATGCTTCGAACTAATTCCTATGATACTATTTGCCATGAGCATTTAGAATTTTACACTTTTGGAGTGATTAAAAATATGCTGCAAAGCTATGGACTAAGGGTTGTTGATGTGCAGATGAACCAGATAAATGGTGGAAGTTTTGCAGTGACAGCATGCAAAGAAAAGGGACCATATAAATCTAATTTGCCTATTATTAATTGGGTGCTAAAACAGGAGAAAGTCATGGGGTTAGACACCCCTAAGCCTTACCTTGATTTTGCAGAGAGAGTATTTCAACACCGGGAAAGTCTTAAAGATTTGGTTGAGTCTTTGGTAGCAGACGGTAAAAAAATTATTGGTTATGGTGCAAGCACAAAAGGGAATGTATTACTCCAGTTTTGTGGATTCACAACCAAACATATATCATGTATTGCAGAAGTAAATGAGGATAAGTTTGGTGCATTTACACCTGGAACAAACATTCCTATTGTGTCCGAAAAAGAGGCAAGGGCAATTAACCCTGATTATTTTTTAGTGTTACCATGGCATTTTAAACATAGTATATTAGAGCGTGAGCAAGAATTTATGGCAAGTGGTGGCAAGTTTATTTTCCCTCTACCAGAAATAGAAATAATTTAATTAGTGGCAAAATAATAAGTTTTATTGAGGAAACAATTTATGCGCGAACTTGCCTACAAATTAATTTCGTTTATTGAGTATACAACACATACAAGTATCTATATCAAGATTGGAGTCCATAAAGTTAAAAAAATAAAAAAAGCCTCTAAATTCAGTGCCGCTTATTTGTCACTTATTGCTGATTATCTTAAAAAACTTGCTACATTCGAGCCAAAAAACATTTTTGAAATTGGTGCAAATTATGGCCAAGATGCTGAGTTTTTGCGAAAAAAATTTGGTTTGAAAAATTCAGATGTGTATATTTTTGAACCCCATCCGGAAATAGTAAGTGAAGCAAAAAAATATTTTTCATTCAATTGTTATCCATTTGCAGTTTCAGATAAAAATGGAAAAATCTCATTTCATGCAATCAAATTGGAATCTTCAAATACCGGTATTTCATCGTTAATGAAACATAAGTTTAACAATGACGATGGATATTATGATATCGAGGTCGAGGCAGTAAGAATGGACAACTTTATCGCGATTAATGAAATTGATGAAATCGATTTCTTAAAAGTTGATGTTGAAGGGGCTGCTTATGATGTATTGGTTGGATTTGGGAAAGAATTGAATCGTGTTAAGGCAATTCAAATTGAAGCAGAATACATGCCAGTTTGGGTTGGACAAAAAACATGGGACGATATATCTAGCCTGCTATCAAACAAAGGATTTCAATTAATTCATTTTGAATTACAAGAAGATGGTATTCAATCAGACTCTTTTTGGATTCAAAGAAAATTGATTAAACATCGAATATATGATAGTTCCACTGAAAAATGGCACCTAGAAAGTGTTGTATGATATGATGATGGAGACGCAATGATTATAATTTGTGAGCCTATTGCCAGAGGATCGACTCATGAAAAGTTTAACAGTGGTTTTATTTATGGATTACATCTAGCTTATCCGCAGGAAGAAATCAGATTTTATGCAGATATAACACATATTGAGGCAATTAAGAAAATAATATCTCATGATGAAATCATGATCGATAGTATAGAATATGTCCCTATCAAATTTAAAAATCTCTATGGTATAAGGGGAATTCTCACATACTCCTCCCTTTTCAATAAAATTTTATCTGATGCCATCGAAGATAAGGTGAACAAAACTTTCGTCTTATCCTTCAATCCTACAATCCTCTATGTAATAAAAAAATTAAAGAATAAGAGTCATTTCTCTGAGATAAAATTCACTTTCGTGCTTCATGGAAGCTTTGAAACTGTTTCAAATGGATATGATAAACCAACTCAACTACCATTGCCAATTAGAAAAATAAAAAATCAAAATGATATCAAATATAAACTCCGAATAATCAGACAGACGAAATTCACAGACTTGCCTAGGGTCATCGCACCTTTTATTAATCGTTTTATGCCTTGGCAATTGATATTCAACAAATTATTCACAGACAGAAAAATGCTACTCTGGAACCATTCGGCGGATTATAGATATATAGCTTTGTCGCCTCATATCATTAAAAATGCTGAAAGGTACATAGACATAAAGAAATTGAATATGTATACAGTAA
>JBFYMG010000033.1:0-10051 GCA_041305025.1 Thermoplasmatales archaeon | reverse complement strand
ATCGTTGAAGTCACGTACACAACATTTTGGTATAACCTCTATTTTTCCTCTATAAAATGGATGAAGTTTCATCGCATCTTTACCTGGTTTAATCGCTTTTTCAAGTAGTTTTTTTTCATCGTTTTTATCCATATAAAACCCCCTTTAAAGTAAATGGCATGGGATATCCTACTTTATGTATATTACTATTTCACTTTCGGGTTTACAAATAAGAAGAAGTAAGATTTTTAATTCAGGTCAACAGTGTGTTTTGTTCTAATCAAGAATGAACGTTTCATCGAACTTGGGGTCATCATCATCTGGTAGTTCGTCCCAAGTCACTAAGAGTGTCATTGTTGTACCTTTTTTGAGATAGATATCCTTGTTTTCATAATCCTCTTTGTACCCTCTATCATTACACATAATGCGCAGCTGTTCACCGGGTCGTGCTTGGAACGAATGGTAATCAATCATTCCATATCCTACTCTGTATACGACCAAATCTGATCCGCCTGCGTGCATTTCGCCTCCATTAGCATTCACAAGAGAGTAATCTGTTAGCGGCGCGACATTGATATGAACTGTTGCAGTAGCATCTGCCCATTTGTATGAGTTACCATTTTCAAATATGGTCCAAACCTCCAAGGTAATGGTGTCGATATTACCATCTGCAGCATCAGTATCTGCGGTGTACCAAACAGAGGTATTCTCGTCTGAATCACTTGTGATCCTGCCGTTGTTATTAGAACAAATCCATCTGAACTCAAATTCATAGCTTGATGGCAGATTCTGTGCGAGTGCCGTGAATTGTTTTGTTCCGCCTGGTGTGCATTCTGCGTCTGCTGGGTCCATACTAACAGTAAGTTCCTGTATTGTTACAGTTGCTGTTGCTTCTGCCCATTTGTATGCGTTAGCCCCTCCAAAGTTTGTCCAAAGTTCAACCTTTATCGTGTCTGTACCACCATCTGTTGCAGCGTCGTTTGCGGTATACTTCATCAAATGATAATTTGGTGTAACACCATCTAGAGTACCATATGCACAAGAGCATGTCCATTTATACGAAAACACGTAGTCTGCAGGCGCATTCTCGATAGTCGCGGTAAAATCTACATCTCCTCCAAGAGGACACTCGGCTGCAGTTGGATCAATACTAAAAGATAGTTTTTGAATTGTAACAGTTGCTGTTGCCTCGTCCCATTTATGGGTGGCGCCTTTTTCATGGTAGTCATCAACGAAGGTTGTCCATATCTCTACTGTTATTGTGTCTGTTCCGCCCTCTATTGCACTGCTATCTGCTTTATACGAAACAGTGTTTTTACTCGGGTCAACACCTACAAGCTCTCCATTTGTACCAGGGCAGGTCCATATATATTGAATTGTGTAGGCTGGAGGATTTGAAACCACCGCTGTAAATCCTATTGTGTCACCAGGTGCACAAGACGCGACATCTGGTTGGATTTCAACTTTTGTCTTCTTTATTGTTACCGTTGCTGTTGCTTGTCCCCATAAGTATGGTGTGCCTTCTGCATGAGCTTCATCTGCAAAGGTCGCTTCAACCTCTAGTTTTATTGTATCCACGCCATTTTCTGTTGCGTCTCCGTTGGCAACATAAGTAACCTTGCTGTAATCAGCTGGATCAATAACGATGCGTCCATTTGTTCCTGAAAAAGTCCAATTATATTGCGGCTCGTAACCACCAGGATAACCAAGAAGCCTTGCTTCTAATACTGTTACACCGGCAGCGGCGCAGGTAGCTGCGTATGGCACAATTCTTACTTTTTCGCTATCCATTACTACGCCGTAGCTGCTGAAACCATTGATTGTGCCTGTGACTGTATGGGTTGTTGTATCGGCGCTGCTGTCGTTAATTATCTGCCATGAGTCACTAACCAGTTTTGCAAGCATTAGATAGCTTTCCTGAGCACCAGCAGGAATATTATTTGGATCATAAGTAATTGTTAATTCTAATGGTTGCTGAAATTGAAATCCATCAGGTCCGAATTCGTAGGCTGTACCAGGAACATAGTTGTCATCAGATGGTATGTTTTCTGCGGCTTTCGCAGTGAGCGTTTCCTGCTCAGTTACTGCTCCTGATGGTACCGTGAAAACGACTTTTTCATTAAGTGCACTCACAGTACCTCCAAGCTCATCGAACATGAATTCTTCTTGTCCAGCATTTGTAGCATCACTTTTTTTGTCCTGACACCCGCTTAATCCTACAACTAGTAGAATAGTTATTATTCCAATTGATAATAATTTGTTTTTCATAGATACTCCCCCGTGTGCCGGTAATAACATTTCATCTTAATAAAACCAGAGGGCGATTAACAAATATTCTTCCATTCAGTAGAGAAGAATTAATAACAATTTACTATATTCAAGTGCTAGCCAATTAGTCATATCCATAAATATTTGTAGGAGTTGTAGATGGGGCCGAATAAAACATATCGACGAATTTTCTTATCGTTTATTCTATTCCTTTTTTTATCAATAATATATTTGCCCTCCATTTGTGCAGAGGACTACTACGCAGATATAACAATAGACGTAGACTTATCTGGTTTTGTAACAATTGATGGAATTACGAATTATCCGGATTTGCTAACAAACGATACGGAAATCTATACCTTAAAAAAACAAAGCTATTGGCTATTAAATATTACAAAGGAAAGTGTTTTTTCTGATTTTGTTTATGCTTTAACTTTACCTGAAGGATCGTCTATAAATTACATAAAATCATCAGGTTTTATTCGAATTGAAGAAAATCAAGGTAATCTACAGGTTAAAGGTTTTGGAGAAAATGAATCTTTTTCAATAGTAGTCCAATATCAAATAGAAAAACTATCAGATAAAGGAATTATGCGATTTGATATGTTATACGTTATTTTAGTAATAGTAATAACTATCTTAATTTTAGCGTTGGCTGTTGTTTTTATTAGAGATAAAAAAAGTAAAGGGGCATTCGAAGAACTAAAACAGAATGAAATTGATATCACATTTAAAGGTTTAAATGAAAGACAAAAACAGATTATGAAACTATTAATGGATAGAAAAATACCTTTAACACAAACCGTTATTCAAAAGGAATTAAACATACCAAAAGCAGCTGTTTCAAGAAACATCCATGGACTGGAGCGCAAAGGTTTGATAGAAAAAGAGCAAATTGGCATGTCAAACTTGATTAGACTTAAAAAAACCTAGTTTTTGCTGGTTGTTCCGCTTTGTTCCACCTTTTTCCAGTGAAATTATATATGCTGTTTCACCCCATTATATGTTAAAAACATTGTAGGAATGGTATAAAAAAGGTGTTAAAAATATGAGAAAAATATACAGTCTATTGATCGTGCTTGTATTATTGATTTCAATATCATCAATAGTACTAGTTAGAGCTGATGACAAGGGAAACCATTATGGAAAAGACGATGATTTCGAAGATGATGATGATCAGAATGAATCAGATGATCAAAATGAAACAGATGACCCGGAAGAAAACGAAACTAACGATGATCTAGATAATGAAACAGAAAAAGAAATAGAAATAATGAATAATTCACTAGGCGCAGAGATAAGACTTTTGCAGCTACAGAAATCATTACTTAAAAATATAATTAAGGGAGAAAT
This sequence comes from Thermoplasmatales archaeon, assembly GCA_041305025.1. Lineage (GTDB taxonomy): Archaea > Thermoplasmatota > E2 > DHVEG-1 > DHVEG-1 > JBFYMG01. The sequence goes on along the minus strand of JBFYMG010000033.1, from coordinate 6,451 downwards.
GTCTGTTGAAGTATTAAAGGGTCTCGAATTTAACACAACCACCCTGGAGTCAATTCTTGATGAAATGGAGTTTTTACTTGAAGAAGTAAAGGTAGCAAATACAACTTCCAATGAATCAGTCCAAATATTTGTCGAGCTGAAGAGTCGGGCAAAGAATTTAACAACACAATTTAGAGAAGCGATAAGAGATCTACTGGATGATGTAACACTAGGCGAAATAAGAGAACAAATAAGACAAATGTTTAGTGAACAACAGTTACAAAATCTAAGTAAAGATATTCGGCATAGAATTAGACAATTTAACAGGAATCAGCTCTATAGACTATACGGAATTATCGGAGAGACTAACAACTCATTTGTCAATGAATATCTGAATGGAAACGTTACACTCGACCAAGTAAAACTACAGATTTGCAAGATGATAAATCAAATGACAAAAGAAAACAGATACGATGTATTTTCAGAAATAAAAGAAGATCACATTAAGAATAAAATACACTCAAAAGCATCTGCAGAAGATAATCACAACAACGGCAAAGGAAAAGGCAATGGAAAACAGAAATAATATAGGAGATGGTGATAAAAAATGAATAAAAAAATCGTATCAATACTTTTCCTTTCGATTGTTTTGGTTTCGTTGACGTTAACCTACAGTTATTTTAATCAACCTACTACCCAGGAACAGCAATATGATGGCTCTGTTGAGGATATAAACAATGAAAATGTAGCCGATGAAATTGATGATACATTTATAGAAGAAGATTCTGAAATAGAAATTGGAGAAATGGTTTAAACATCTCCTCTTTTTTTGTTTTTATTTTAGTAAATGTCTAAATGAGATTAGTGTAATATTTTTAAAGGGAGACATGTTATGAGATCTTAGGTTTAGGGAGGAAAAATACATGAATAAAAAAATAATCGGTGTTTTTGTTTTTATGCTGATGACCACTGTTGCTTTATCAGCGGCCAATTCTACGACTAAAATAGAAGATAAACAGACATACGTTGAAAGCGTTGTTAATGAAGGATGCAAGTGTAACCAATATAATGGAATCAATGCTAAAGTTAAAGGAAATATTTTTCCCAATTATCCTACAATGAAAGATTATCTTGTTTCATTGGACCAATCCGAAGCTTCACCAAAACCAAAGAGGATGGAAACGCCTAGTGAATTTAGTTGGTTGAACTATGATGGACAGGATTGGACAACTCCTGCTAAAAAACAGCTATGTGGCGATTGCTGGGATTTTGCTGCAATTGGCGTTCTTGAAAGCATCGTAAAAATTAGAGAAGGATGCGCAGAATTAACCCCAGATTTGTCTGAGCAGTATGTGCTCTCATGCTTGCCTGGAGCTGGAAGTTGTCACGGCGGAGATACTTACGAAGCATTACAACTTATGATGGAAAATACATCTGAAGGGGACTACTATAATGGTGCTTTGCCTGAGTCGTGTTTCCCATACCAGGGAGACGATACAGTTCCGTGTTCAGATAAATGCCCCAACTGGATAGATAATCTCGTACCACTTTTAGATTGCGGATACTTCAGGACAGATGGATCGCCTGAAGACAGAGAAGCGATCAAAGCACAGATTATGCTGACAGGCCCAGTCGCTGCTGGTATCAAAGCCACAGATTTCTTAAAGATATGGGGCTCTTTAAATCACAATCCTGATGCTTATTTTCATTACATTAGAAAAGTTACTTTTATTAATCATATTGTCTTGATTGTAGGATGGAAAGACGATTCATCTATTCGAAAGGGCGGATATTGGATTTGCAAAAACAGTTGGGGAAGCGATTGGGGTTATCAAGGATTTTTCAACATTGAATACAATGCTTTGAACATAGACAACTCCATGATAGCTTGGGCCGACTATGATTCTGAAAGTTTTGACTGGGCACCTATTGCAAATGCTGGCGGCTTGTACTTTGGGGATATCGGGGAGCAAATAACATTTGATGCGAGCAATAGTTTTGATCCGGAAGAAAATATTGTTTCTTATAATTGGGATTTCGGTGACGGAACAAATGGAACAGGAGTTACTACAACACATACATATTCACAGCAGGGAATTTACCCGGTTTCATTGATTGTTACCGACAGCGAAGGAAAATCTGGAAATGATGCTACTTGGGCGGGAATAGAGGAATCCATTGACTCACCAAATTCACCAACTATAACTGGTCCGGCAAGTGGAACACCTGGAGTTGAATATGACTATACATTTGTCACAACAGATCCAAATGGGGACGATGTTTACTACTGGGTTGAATGGGGCACATACTATAGCCTCGGAGGATGGATCGGACCGTATGCATCAGGAGAACAGATAACATTAAGTTATACCTGGAACGGCAAAGGAACATATAGCGTAAGGGCCAAAGCAAAAGATGTTTATGATCAAGAAAGTGACTGGAGCTATCTGGAAGTATCTATGCCAATTAACCAACAAAAAACCCAAAGTCAGCAGAGCAGCCCATTAGCAAATCAGCAGATAATTTCCCAGCGCCACTCAAACCAAATGATATTTAAAATCTTGCAAAACCTGCCAAATATGCGATAAGCAACCAACATTTTTCTTTTTTTACTGCTTGAAATGAAAATAGTTTGAAAATTGTTTTTGATCGCATATCGTTCGGCTTTTTCCAAACGTTTTCCAACCATTTATATAATCTACAATCGTTTACAAAAAAACATAGAGGGAGATAAGCATGAAGAAAATTGGTTTAATTGCAATATTAGTTAGTCTCGTGGTAGTTGTAGCAGCTGTTTTTTCATTGGGTCTTTTGCAAAAAACAGAGACAAAAAAAATTGTAACAGCAAAGCTTGCAGATGAAACAAGCTACACGGCAGAAAGGCTAGATTCGCTAGTTGATTCATTGAATGCTTTTACTTTTGATTTTTATAAAAAAATTTCAGATGACAAAAGTAAAAATGTTTTCTTCTCACCATACAGTATCTTTGTAGCTCTATCAATGGCTTACGAGGGCGCCCGTGGGAATACATCTGAACAAATGTACTACATCCTAAACATTTTACAAAACGATTCTGCAACCCGTGGTTCTTTCGGCAGAATATACAACCTACTTAATCAAAAACAAGAAGGCTACTCGATCAACACAGCAAATGCTTTCTGGACTCAACAAAACTACAGTTTCCTAAAAGAATACATTAGCATACTTGAAAGCTATTACATCGCTGAGGCGAACGAACTAGATTTTTCTAAAAACGTTGAAGCAGCCGAGACAATAAACGCGTGGATTGAAGAGAACACAAATGGCAAAATAAAAGACATGATTGATCCAGGAGCTTTATCAGCACTTACCCGCCTGGTTTTAACAAACGCGATATACTTCAAAGGTTTATGGGCAAACCAGTTCGACCCAGACAACACAAACAAGGAAGATTTCAAAATAACCTCAGACGAAACAGTTGAAGTAGACATGATGCATCTTTCAGATATCAAATTCAACTACACAGAAACAAAGGATATGCAAGTTTTAAAATTGCCATATAAGGGAAACGATCTGTCAATGGTAATCATCCTACCAAAAGAAAACAACATTTCTGTTGTTGAATCTGAATTAAATCCTGCGAACTTGACAAACTGGATCAGCAGTTTAAATGAAATCGAGATTAACATAAATATTCCAAGATTCAAATTCGAAGCTGAATACACATTAAACGATGTCTTAGATGAGATGGGGATGAAAGATGCATTCGTTCCTGATATAGCAGATTTCTCAGGCATGGATGGAACAACTGACTTGTACATAAGTCATGTTTTACACAAAGCATTTGTAGAAGTAAACGAAGAAGGAACCGAGGCGGCAGCCGCTACAGCAGTTATCGTTGCAACGAAAGCAATTACTGATATATTCAACGCAGATCACCCATTTGTGTTTTTAATACAACACGAAGAAACAGGCGCTATACTATTCATGGGAAAAATCATGAACCCGGCAGCAGAATAAAGATGCGCAACCAAATAACAGGAAGAAAAATTGTAATTTCCAGATAAATCTTATTTCTCTTTTACTAATTTAATTAAACCAATAATCTTTTTTTCATCCATTTCTTTCAGTGAATAAACCTTGATATGTTTCATTGTTTTTCCGCTGCCTTCAAATAATTCTTGCTCCTTTTTAGATAATCCTTTCAATGAAAAACCCAAATTAACATGGTCTTTTAGTGCAGCTATGTAATATTTCCCACAGGGCTCTTTATCTGTATGACCATAACAAGGGACACCCACTATCATTTTTTCGTTTATCTCGGGAAATGTTTTTAGAATAATATCTCTAAGTTTCTGACAAATTTCCTTTTGTGGGGACTTTTGTTTTTTTATATACTCATCAACTTTTTCATCCATGGTATTGATTAAATAGTTACATCATTTAAGATTTACTAAAAATCATGCATTCATCGCAGAATGCTCTTTGTGCTGCAACCTATCAAATTTTAATGGCTGGTCAACAATCAATCGTTTCCTTTCGAGAGCCGTTTGTAGTTCCTTATCAACATCATGTGTGTCGATACTAACCCAACGTATGTTATCATGTTCAAAAAGTTCATGCAATGGAAACCTACCATCCCACGGCTCCCAGGCCTTCTGCAGAGTCATGCTGCTAATCGTTCTAATATTCGTAGCCCCCGCCTCACCCATAGCATCGGCAAAAGGAATCAAACGATTATTTGGAATAGCAATCCCGACGGTCTGTAAAAACTCACCAATCGGTTTTACAAGTCTAGGGATTTCCATGATATCATTAACAGGTTTCACCCGAATAACCCTAAATAGCGGAGACGGCTCAAGATTAGTCGTGTTTCCATCGTAAATCACAAGCCACTGATGGGTAGACGACGGGAAAATTTTTACGGGTTCGCCCATCATTTCTTTCTTGAAATATTGATAATATCCATCCAACACCTGCATCTTACCTGAGTTAGACCCCTTAGGAAGAGCCCGAGACGTTGTTTCCATCTCTCCAGCAAGCAACTCGGCAAATTCTATCGGCGAAACATCCCCGCCGTTTTCAACGAAAATCTCCTGCGGGGAGAAACATCCCTGCTGGTCCCAAGCACTTACGTCCAGTGAGACCAACTCAGCGATCTCGCCAGCTCGTCCGTTCAAATATTCTCTTGCGATTGTGATGAAACTAAATTTATGCCAGTGACCTGATACAGGAACTTTGTATTTTTCTGCCATTTGAGAAAGACTTCTACGCGCCTGTTCCCCACCAGTAGCTCGGACGATATCAGATTTAGAAAAAAGAAACTCTTTAACAGCATTATTCGAACTTTCAAATGGTAGTACTGCAATGGTATACGCAAGTTTAGGATCGACCTCTTCTATAGATTTAGCGTACATAGCACCAAAAACAGGCTCTTCAGATGGAACTTTAACCCATGTAGCAGCATCGATGAGTTTATCCATCACCATTTCAAATGCGGGTAGACCCAGGATGTTACCAGCGCATATATGTCCAATCACCTCAGGGTTATAATTAGAATGACTGACGTTTGATTTTCCATAGGCTCTAACTAGACCATCGCCAAGTTTGGTAAATGTCTTGAAATTATCTGGCTTTAGCTTTCCGAACAAAGGAAGATTCTCTTTTTTAAGGATACGTAAAAAGTGATCAAAACCCCAGGATTCAACCATCTCCACTGAAAAACCTGTGACAAGCGGCAGAACCTCCCTAGCGATTTTTCTGCCTTTGTATGTAAGGTTCATCCAGAGGTCGTTAACCCGTCCAATTACATCAAGGACCTTAGGGATGTCGCTGTTTAGAAGATACTCTTGGCGTGCTTGTTTAATCCCGGTAATAATTTTATCTAACACCTCAACTGTTAAAACCGGTTTTCTAAGCTCTATGCCGTTACCAAGATCCTCGCAAATAAACTCCAAATTGTCCTCGATTCCAAGGTTTGGATTCCAAAAGTGACAGTCTATGGTCTTTTCCATATTTCTAAACCTCAAAATCAACCGGTATTTTACTGGCGGTATTCACAAGCTCCTGAGCCGCCTTTGACTGATCGAGTATGACCTTTGAATCACCATCAACAGCAAACATGCCTCTTATCAAACCGCGAATTGGATCAAGCTCTTTGTTGATTACTTTCTTCCAATTAGAATAAGGCCCCTTAAAAACAAAAGCAGCCTTTTTTTTACCTTTAACAAGATAAGCATCCCTGCATTTCCCATGCCAGAGATCCACATAAAACACGGTTTCTTTTTTGAGTTCGGCATCTGGAGTTACAACGAAAAGGAAATCACCCTCCCAAATCTTTGCAACCTCTGCGTAAGTCTTATTCTTGTTTAGTTCTTCTTTAAATTCTTTAATCCATTCATCAGACGGAAAATGCACCATACTATTTTTCCTCCTTTTGCATTAGCTCAGCCATGACCGCAGCACAACCACGTCCCTCAACACCAGGGAGACG
>JBFYMG010000032.1:0-5770 GCA_041305025.1 Thermoplasmatales archaeon | reverse complement strand
GATTCGACGCATAAGTTTTAAGCCTCACCCAAATTAATTTTGTCAACAGGGCTGAGATTCAAATCAAGACCTAGTTTCTCTTTTTTTATACCGAGTGCTAAACCCAAGAGTTGTGTTAGATAGAAAACAGGTACGTCTAGTTTCGCTGCTACTGTTTCACCGGCTTTAGTCTGCCTAGCATCATACATTCTGTGACACCAGGGACAGACATCAACAAGACCATTGAAACCATAGTCCGGTATTGCTTTTAGTTTCTGACCTGTCTTAGTCAAAGCAGATTCAGGCAAGTTTATTTGTAGTATACCGCCGCAGCAATCAAGTTTCTCAGGATAATGGTTCACTGTTTCTGCACCAAGTGTTTTTAGGATTTCTTCCATTTTCTGTGGGTTTTCAGAACTGTCAGGTCGACCAATCTCACTTGGTCTTATCAGATGGCAGCCGTAATGCGTAGCAAATTTCAAACCGGTTAATGGTTTCTTTACATGCTGTTTTATTGTTTCTAAACCTATGTGATCATGCAATAAATCAACTGTATGGACAATACCTATCGATCCATTGTATTTTAAATTCTCAGCAGACAGTAAATTGTTGATTCTATCTTTCATCTCAGGATTGGTGTCAAGTAAACGTTTGCATTCACTCAACGCCAGATGACACATAGCACATGGGACAAATAAGTCTAGTTTGTTTTTCTCAGCTACTGCAAGGTTACGATCAGAAAGATAAAGAGTCATGAGTTGGTTCACGCTTTTCATCGGTTCGCCGCAACAAGAGAAACCGTCTATGTCTACTAGTTCGACTCCTACAACTGGTAGGCTTTCTCTTATTGATATCTCGTATGCATATTGCTCGGTTGGCATCACACAACCAGGATACAATACGTACTTTTTTTTCATGATAGCCTCGTTAAACCTTTTCCATTGCTATTTTCATTAAACCTGCTTGGAATTTGGATAAATCAGATGGTTTTGATAGGTTTGGTAGACCCAGGTCGCTTCTGCGTTTTGTCTTGTTATCTCTAGTTGTAACTTCCTGTACATCTTGTATAGCACCTATAGATAGAACTGATTGCAGATTAGCCGTGTATTTTCCGGGTATCTGTTTTCCACTAGCCACAGCCATGTTTTTTAAAGCAAATAAAACCTCAACAGGTGCAACTTTCTGCGGGCATCTCTCCCTGCATTTAAAACAACTCATACATGTCCAGATAACATCAGAGTTTACCATCTCATCAATAAGACCGCGTTTTAAAAGTGCGAGTATTTTATGTGGTTCTAACTCTAGAAGTTTATGTGCCTCGCAGCCAGATGTACATTTAGCGCACTGGTAACAGTAATCTGATACCTCGTCTTTTAATTTTGATAGTCTCTGATTTATTTCTTTTCTCAGTTCTGACTGAGGCTCCCCCATAGAAGTTAAATCTACTATACTCATCAGATATCACACGTAAATTAACTATTGTTAAGTACTTATACTATATATAATTTTTTAATATTATCTGATAATTTTGATTCCACTTATCTAGTTTCCTTATTTAAAATCTGTTATTTTCTTAATAAAAACAACTAAAAATGAAAATAGTATAATTTTAAAAAGTGCAGTGGAAGGGATTTGAACGTCTGGAATTATTTATTAACAAGAAACTATCTCCATAAAAACAGGAAAAAAATCCTAAAAATATTCAGTTTTTTACCTTCTGGATATCTATTGTTCCATCTTTGAGGACAATCCATCTTAGTTTGTCACCATTTTTCAGTTTGAGCAATTCAACGACTTCAGAAGGTACTGTTATTCTTCGTCTGGATCCACGAATTGTAATTCCCGTCTCCTTAACACATTTGACATCATCGAGTTCTATCTTCATAAAATCTCCAATAACGGAAAAGATAATTAAGTACAAATATTTTGTTATTTCCCCAATATCCTTTGGCAATTAAACAAAAGGGTTTTTTAACTTATTTCTCCCTCAAGGTAAGCTTTCATCTCAGGTGTTTTCGGATGATTAAAAACTTCGTCCGCTGGTCCCTGTTCAACAACCTTGCCGAAATACAAGAATATAACATAGTCCGCAACTCTTTTCGCCTGACGTAACGTATGTGTTACAAGTATTACTGTATACTGTGTTTTAAGTTTTAAAAGTAATTTTTCAATCTGTTGTGCTGAAACTGGATCCAAAGCAGAGGTTGGTTCGTCACATAAAATTACTTCTGGTTGTACTGCTATAGCTCTAGCTAAACATAGTCGCTGTTGCTGTCCGACCGATAAACGCGAGGCCGGGTCATGCAGCCGGTCTTTGACTTCACTCCAAAGACCTACTTCTTGTAAACAATTTTGTACGGCCTCAGCTAGTTCTTTAGTATTTTTATCATGATGGATGCGTAATCCATATGCAACATTTTCAAAAATCGACATCGGTAATGGATATGGTTTTTGGGAAATCAAACCCATTTTTTTCCTTATATCTGGGACATTTAATCCACCAGACATGATGTTAATACCATCAACAACTATCTTACCATGTATTTTTACGTCATCTTGTATTTCTAACAATCTATTGAATGATTTTAGCAATGTTGTTTTTCCGCATCCGGATGGCCCGATAATAGCAGTGAGCTGCTTTGCAGGTATTTTTATGTTGATATTTTTTAGTACATGGTTGTTGTGGTAAGTAACATTTAGATTATCAGTTTCTATCTGATTATTTATTGATTTATTCATTCATCATTCCTCTTTAAATTATTTTATTATGTTTTTTGATGATTTTTTTGCTAGATACCTTGTGAGGATACTAATTAATAATACTATTAATAATAAAACAAAAGCTACAGCATACGCTTTGTTTTGAACAACTTCATCTGGCATACCTACAAGATTAAGAATCATTGTTGGTAAAGCGGCTGTTTGATCATTAATTGATGAAGGAAAATAATTTGAGTCGCCAACAGTAAGTAAAATAGAAGCAGCATCACCAATACCTCTTCCAAATCCCAATAAAACACCCGCAATAATACCTGGCATTGCTTGTTTTCTAACAACCTTCATAGACATCTCAAATTTTGTTGATCCAAGTGAATAAGCGCTTTCTTTTAAACCGATTGGAACCATCTTTATCGATTCATCAATACTCCGAGTAATAATTGGAATTTCCAATAATGTCAACGCGATTATCCCCAGTATAAGAGATTGACGGGTCATACCAAGAGCCATCACAATAGCTAAGCAAAACACACCGTAAACGACAGAAGGCACACCCCAGAGAATATCAAGACAAAGACGTATAAAATTTGATGTTCTTGGTTTTAAAAAATCTTTTTGTAAATACAGTGCTATCGCCATACTTATCAAAAAGGCTAATCCCGTCGCAGGTAACGATAATAGCAATGATCCAACAATGGCATTTAAAAATCCGCCACCTCCGCCAAGATAAAAATTTCCCTCAGAAGTCTGTGTAAGTATTTCAATAGAAAGCGATGGAGCTCCGTTGATACTAATAACCGCCACAACAAGTATTAAACTTCCCATTACAATTAAAACTGAGGCAAGCATTAGTCCGAGAAATATCTTTTCTTCAAGATTACGTCTATTCAATAGTTCCACCTCTTGCTAGCCCTTCTTAGAACAAGAAAACCCAATAAATTGAATATCAAAACAACAACAAAGAGCATTAATGCAACAAAAATCAGTGCTGAAGCAAGAATAGGTATCGAACTTACATCATTATAATTCGAAGCTATAAGCGAGGCGAGTGTTTGACCGGGACCAAATATAGATTTTGGAATCATTTCTTGGTTACCTATAACCATACTAACTGCAATTGTTTCACCAAAAGCTCGCCCAAACCCGAGAAATATCGCAGAAAGTACTCCTGGGCCTGAAGCACGAAAGATGACTTTTTTTACGGTCTCCCATTTTGTCGCTCCTAACGAGAGCGATGCTTCTTTTAATGAAGTAGGTACAGAACTAAAAGATTCGACACATAGTGAAATAATAATAGGGAAAACCATAATCGATAAAATCAATGACGCAGTAAATATACCGAATCCAGAGCCAATATTATACCCGAAAAATGGTGCTACTGTATCTCGTACTATGGGAACTAATACGAGAAGTGCACAAAGCCCAAAAACAACAGATGGCACGCCAGCCAGTACATCAATAAAGGGTCTGACAACATTTCTAAATTTTTTTGGAGCATATTCAGCAATATAAATAGCACTGAGTACAGAAATTGGTATCGCTATCAACATTGAAATAGCGGTGACAATCAGTGTGTCCATGATAACGGCAAAAAGGCCAAATTCACCAGAAAACGGTTTCCATGTCGAAGATAGTACTATTTTGGAAATGGATTCCTCTCGCAGTATATCGAGAGAACCACCCATAAGAATTATCAATAATAAGAAAAATAAAAAAATCACAAATACTGTGACGAAAAGCATCAAGCGGGTACCTAGTGTATCATAGAGCTTTCTTGTAACCTTGATAAAATTACATACCAACAGAATAATGAATACTATTAGAAATAACGCAAAAAGGAAAAAAATATTAAAAACAAATAAACAAATGAACGAAAGAATAAGAGATAATATGCCGACTATTAACAATTTATGTTTTATCACTTTATTTATCTTTTCAGTAGGCATATTAACATTCAGCTTGTATTAATTGATTAGTTGGAGGAGAAAAGATAATTATGATTCCCCTCTTTTTTATTAGCCCTCGACTATTTGCAGCTGATCATCCAGTATATCACTTGGCACTGGACCATATCCGTTACTAAATGTGTATTGTTGTCCATCTCCTAATATCCACGCGACAAAATCTTTTGTGATTCCTGTGAAGTCGTTCAATGTAACTAAATAAACCAATCGTGCTGGTGGCGAAGGCAATATGTCGTTTATTTCTGCATTAACTACGTCGTCCCTGTTTTCGTAAAAATTCTCTTCCGGATCAATTGTACCATTCTCATTTAAGTCTAGAGGAATTACTATTATGCCTTCTTTTGGCCTATTTGTTGTATTTGAATAAATATAGTTAACATTACTGTATCCGATTCCAAGAGGATCACCTGCGATAGATTTTGACATTGAATCATCGCCTTTTACTTTTGTTATTTCTTCAATGGCAGGGAAATCATCTTGTGTGTAGTCACCAAGATATTTCGCCCAGGTCTCTGCAGCGCCACAAGGGTCAGATCTTGAAAAGGCCTTAATAGGATCGGTATTGGTAGTATCATTAACTAATTGTCCCCATGTTGGTATTGAATAATTTATAAAAATTTCTCTCAATTGTTGTTTCGTTAAACCATTTTCTAAAATTTTATCTAATACAGGATTAGCAGTGTTTATTGTTGCAAGAACCGCATCCTTAACGACAGCGACTGCAATAATACCTTGGCCTGCTTCAGCAGGGGTAACATCTCTTGAAACCATACCAAGGTCTACGGAACCTGCTAGCGCATCTGCCATGCCTTTTCCTGCTCCACCTGAGGTAACATCAATTTTAATATCTGGATGAAGCTTTTGGTACTCTTGCGCCCATACTACCATCATTGGATAGAGAGAATATGCTCCAGATACCTTTATTGTGTTCTCACTTTTTTCTACACAACCGCAATTGCTGACGATTCCAATTATAATGAGCGTTATTATTGCGATTATTGCTAGCATCTTTTTTTGTGTTTGTTCTTTATTTTTCATAATAACTTCCCCATTTTGCCAAATGCCGTGAGATGCATTGACATGCAATATATTATGTGATAAGTACTATT
>JBFYMG010000031.1:0-5557 GCA_041305025.1 Thermoplasmatales archaeon | reverse complement strand
CTTATTTGACAAAACACAGTCATCCCCTTTGTGTTTCAGTAGGAAGTAATACTCAGGGGATTTATCCTTTTTAAATTATTAGGTCAAAATAAAAGCAAAAGTAGCATTTCTACAGAGCCGAACTTTTATTACAGCTTCACTTCTTTATAGAGCATATAATTTGATAAGTGGTACTATGAATAATGGGGAGAATATAGTTGTTTTTCAACCACCTTTTGAGGCTTACTGCGGGAAGAGCCATATATCTTTGTCAGTTATAGTCACAAAGACAAAGATCTTGTCTACCCAGAAATAAGTCGTCTGCATCAGCTTGGTTTTCGTATATGGTATGATGAAGGTATTGATCCTGGGAACGAATGGCCGGAAGAAATTGCAAAGTATCTTGAATGCTGCTCTTTCTTTTTGGTTTTTATTTCACCTAAAGCAGTTGATTCTCAGAATGTCAGAAACGAGATCAACTTCGCCCAAAAATGCGAGAAACAGTTCTTGCAGGTTGATGTTGAGGAAACAAAACTTCCAAGAGGATTGGACTTTCAAATGAGTAGCATACAAGCTGTTCATAAATATAAAATGTCAGAAGAGAGCTATCATCGAAAAATTCAAAGGGTTTTGTCGAATGAATTAAAAACCAAAAGTCAAGATGTAAATACAAATGAAACCATGATTCTGGAAAATACAAAGCAAAGAAAGATTAATTATAATGAGGAAGGACTTCTTAACAAACTGTGTGCGATAACATGTGAGGAACAACTTCCTCCTTTAGAGATAAAGAATTCCATCGGAATGAAGCTTGTAGTTATTCCTGATGGTGAATTTGTAATGGGGTCGGATGCATCTAATGAAACGAGACCTGTTCATAATGTGAAAATTTCAAAGCCATTCTACCTTGGTAAATATCCTGTAACCCAGAGAGAGTGGATTGCTGTAATGGGCAGCAATCCATCTAGAAGATTTTTAGGAGATGACTACCCTGTGCAAGACATTTCTTGGGATGACGCACAAGACTTTATAAATAAAATAAATAAAAAAGAGAGCACCGCTAAATATCGACTACCATCCGAAGCTGAGTGGGAGTACGCTTGTAGAGCTGGTACCACTAGTCAATATTTTTTTGGGGATACGAAATCAAACTATGAACAATATGCGAATTATATACATTTCCCTGCTAAAGGAGGTCGATTTAGACCAAATGTTAATCAAAAGAAACCAAATCAATGGAACTTGTATGACATGTATGGATGGATTTTTCAATTATGTCAGGATAAATGGCACGATTCTTATAACGGAGCTCCAACAGATGGTACAGCTTGGGAAGATGGCGAAAACTTGAGAGTTTTGCGTGGTGGTTCTCTTCCGTTTGTACCTTATAATTCAGCTCCTCGTACTTTCTTATTGAGAGGAAGGCCTTTTGGGTGTGATGGAAGTGTATTTCCATTTTGTGGAATTGGTTTTCGTTTAGTAAAGGAAATGTAGCTGCTAACTCTTTTCACTATGAGGTTGTTTCAAAACGTATATTATCATCATTTAACAAAAATCTAGTAGAAAGAACTCCTACTATATAGGGATTGGACAGTTTTTCCTAAGGATAACGCTTATTTTTTCAGGAAGTTACTTAATATCTTGTGTATCCAAATAGATGGGCAAAAAAGATAAGTTTTACACAAATATGAATAAGAAGTTTGTCAGATATGGTGGATGGTACTATGTTTTTATCAATACGCAATTTCGTCAATGGTTTGTTGAGAAAGATTATATGGAATGTTGGTAAGCTGGCAAATACTTATGGTTTGCAGGCGTATGCTGCAATATGGATAACGGCAATGATGCTTGGATATTACGGCTATTACCAATACTACCATTATGGCTATTACAATCACCAATTCAAAGTTTTATTACCGTGGACAGAGATTCTATATCAGACTTTTCAACTGTTTGCATTAAAGAGCAGCATAGACTGGTCTACGGGCATCCCATTTATCTGGCAACTTGAGATGGCACGCTGGATGGCGCTGCTGTTTACTTCAGTTACTGCTGGAATGATTTTAGTACTTGGAGTATTTTCTAAAAAAATACAGTCTTTGATGCTATGGACTATCAGTGATCACGTAATCATTTGTGGCTCCGGTCGAATAGGATCAAAGTTAATTAAGAGATTTAGTGATGAAAATAACAAATATAATCACATTGTTGTGATTGAACAGAACAAACAAAATAAATCTCTTGAAAGTTTCATGCATTCCGGAATATCTGTTGTCTACGGAGATGCAAAAGATGCAAATATCCTCAAAAATGCAGGTATTGAAAGAGCAAAATATCTAATTACAGCGCTTGGAGATGATAACGCAAACGCAGAAGTGGCTATTCAGGCCAAGAGCCTTGTGGAAAAGCGTAAAAATGGAACACTTACATGTCTTGTTAATATTCTTGATCCCAAATTATGTGATTTTATCAAAATCAAGGAATTTGACTATATCAATAATGAAAAGTTTAAGCTGGAGTTCTTCAATCTTTATGAAAAAGGTGCAAGCCTCATATTTGAAACATATCCTCTGCTACGAAGTAAGGATACTAATTTGTTGATAGTTGGTCTTGGTAGCATGGGTGAAAGCCTTGCGATACAGGCAGCAAAGAACTGCTGGGACAATTATGTGAGAACAAAGAACAGATTAAATATAACTGTTGTAGATAGGGATGCAGTTTCAAAAGTTAAATCAATGTCTCTGAGATATCCCCATTTGGAAACATTTTGCAATATAAGATATGAGAATTGTGATATTCATGCATCAGATTTCCTTGATGTGACTTTTCAGCATCTTTTATCTGGGGAAACACCAATTACTGCCATATTTATATGCGTAGCTGCTGACAAAGACGGGTTTTCGACTGCGCTTTTACTGCATCACTATTTAGGAGAAAAAAATATCCCTATCATCGTGCGTATGAACAGTGATGAAGGTCTGGCTTCACTCTTAAAAGAGCAAAACAATGACAATACGTTTAGTAATCTGCATTCTTTCGGCTTGTGGGATCAGACATGCAATGCCAGCATCATTGAAGGAACTACTTCCATTATTGCAAAAGCTATTCATGAGGAATATTTTGAGGAACAAAAGAAACTTGGAGTTCTAGAATACAGCAAGCCCACTATGCGTCCTTGGGATGAATTGGATGATGATACAAAGAGCTCAAATTTAAATACCGCACATGGTGTAACCATCAAAATAGAATCTGTTCTTTGCAGTTTCTCCAAGTTGACAGATTGGGAAGCACCTCTTTTTGAATTTGAACCAATTGAGATCATAAGGCTTGGAATGATGGAGCATGATCGCTGGTGCAAGGATAGACTAAATGCCGGATGGAAATATAACAAAGAAAGGAATGACCAGAAGAAACTACATCCTTCCCTAGTTTCATGGGCAGAACTATCTGTAGAGGATAAGAAAAAGGATTTTGATAATATTATGAAGCTACCATCTGTACTTTCCAGAGTTGACATCCATATTTATAGAAAAGATATCCTTGAACTCATTGCACGAGCTTATTATAATTTTACTCAGAAAGATGCAATTGAGAAAAAATCATGGTGGGAAGCACCGGAGAAAATCAGAACTCAAATTTTAAAAGAAGCGAATATCATAAAGAATTCACTTGATAAATGCGATTTTGCTATTACCGGATATATAGAAGGTGAATCTCTAGGTGAAATAACAGCAGAAGATGTTGATGATATAGCCAAAGCATATTATGACATGTCTTTGGAAGATATATCTCATACAGAGAATAATTCACCAAGAAGATCCTGGAATGAGCTGTCTGAAGAAAACCGGCAGTTATGTAGAAGTAAAGTAGATTTCTGGCCTGAAATGTTCATTAGATCGAAAATGCAGATGTATAATGTCAGTAGACTAATGGAGATATATAAAATGGATTTGAAACTCTTGGAGGGCTTCTACAAGAGTAGTAGATAAATCCCATACGAATTTACCCACTCAATGTTGTGGAGATCCGATAAAGTTTAGATGGAAAGATTACGAGGGGAACTCTGAGGATAATTTAGTAAAGCAAGTTAATTATCCCTGTATATATCTGTCTATCTCCGTCTTTACTTACCAATGCCGTATTTCAGACAGCAATTTCCACTTGTGATCTTCGTATAGTGGTATAAGCAGAGGTTGCATAATACATCACAGAAGGGGATTATGCCCTCTCCTTTATAAATTTTATGACTTAATTCTGGTTCAATCTTCTTTTAAGTTATATATAAGAGGTATTTTTATTATGGAATGCAGTAGATATCTATGATGCTCTAAAAAAGGATGATTATTACTGCAATAGAGAGGGAATATAAGAGGACACTATTAAAGATGAAAAATAGAACATCAGGTTTTAAGTGAGAAGTTACGCGATTTCACGATTTTTTAGACTGCTAATAAGAACATTCATTTGTTCTTCAAAAGAACCGGTAGTCATATCTATAATCTGAACATTTCGGAGGTCATGCGGAAGAGCAGAGAGATCAATGTGATCAATGATAATTGGAATCACATTGTTCATGTGATGATTTCGTGCATATTTTAGGGACATTTTGATTTCAAAAAGGCAGCTCTTACTTTTCAGAGAAACCTCACTCAAAAGTAACAAAACAAAACCTTTTTGGAGGGCATCTTCAAGAGCTTCATTTATTTTGGTTTCTATAAGATATGCCCCCAATTCGGTTTCATGGATGGTCCATGTACTGAAATCTGCATCTGCAAGATATTTAGACACACGTAAAGCGAACTCAGTATCATAATTTGACCAAGCATAAGATATGAATACTGTAACACGCTTTGATATAATATTGATTTTCTTAAGCTGCGATTCAAAGTCCATGCTAAGGTCGATTCTTGCGTAAATTTTATCTTCCAGAGACTTAATCATCGAAACTTCCTGCTGAACCCATTTTGAAGATTGGGCGTTAGGTCTATCGCAGAGAATGAACCAATTCCTTGCAGCAATCTCGCGGTATAGAAGGTCTGGCAGTTCTGCCTCATCATTTTCCAAACATTTAAGGAAAAAAATAAGTGGATTGTGTCCTCTACGTTCTAGTTCGTTTCGAATTTCCCTTACCTTTTCCAAGTCCTTATGAGAATGAGAACGAAATATATGTGCTGCAGAAAGTTTATTCATTTTTTATACTCTCCTTCTTTGCATCCTTGCTATCATCCAGTTAATGCTTGTTTTATTCATGGTATTTTCTTTTCTCGAGAGATAAGTTTTAATTATGAAATCTGGTAGAGGGTAGTGTATCTATTTTACTGCAAAATATGATAGCTTTGTACCTTAGTAGAATATTGCGAACAACTAGGAAGATACAGGACAATGAATTTATATGACCTGTTAGAAGATTATTTTGTCGATAGTGAAGATGCTGTAAGAACACTCATAACCTGGTTCTTGAACCAGGTTATGGAAATTGAGGCCTTACAGCAGTCTGGTGCAGAAAAATATGAAAGGAATGATAGCAGGAAATCTCAAAGAAACGGCTATAGAAAACGATCACTGACAACCAGAAATG
>JBFYMG010000030.1:0-3227 GCA_041305025.1 Thermoplasmatales archaeon | reverse complement strand
CCTTATTGATCTCAGCCTGTGCAACGTCTGACTGCACTAGGGCCTTAATAAGCTCTCCTTCTTGCTCCGCTAGCTTTAACTGTAGTTCCATCTTAGCTGCTTCCCTTGCAGCCACATCTGGTATAACTCTATCAATAACCTTTGAAACTATTGGTAACAAAGCTCCAATTAAAGGAATCATCACTCTCTCCTAATCTCAAGTAACTTTAGATTTTCTTTGATTAATAGCACTCCCCACTATTACCCCTTAATCGGGGTTTTGTTTCACCATTTCGAACTTTTTTCTCAACTTTTTTATAATTCTACTTATAGATGCAATGGATATGCCACTAATACTTTCCATTTCTCTATAAGTCTTTCTCTGCATTATTAAGTCACATACTTGTTTTTCTTTCTTTGATAGAACTCCATAGATTGCTCTAATATCTTTGACTATTTTTTCTTTCCCTTCATGGTCACTATACTGCCATAGTCTTGAACTTTCTGGAAGCTGATCAGGATTAGCCTCAATAGGCTCTGATAGATCTCCTTCACTATCTAAGCTTTGGTGTAGTCCAAGCCATTCCCAATATCCTTGACTGTCTGATGTTTTACTCATTTTGTTCACTCCTATTTGAAATGCTTATTTAATTCTTTGATTGCTTTGGGAACAATGGAATTTATAAATCCATGTTCCCGTCTTATAGAATCTTTTAACCCATGCGTCTGCAATATTGTCACCCATAGATGTAGAAGCTCATGGAGAAGAGTCTCCGCAAAATCATCTATGGTTTGGTTTCTCTTCTTTGATATTTGGATCTCACATTGATTATTAGATTTAACTATAAACTCTCCCCTATGGTCATTTTCACATCTTTGAACCATCTTTATTTGTAGCCTCATTTTTCCCCCTGATCTTTGATGCGTGATAATCACAAAAAAGAAAGTCCCTCCTTCCCTTAGTGACTAGATATAGATCATCCGTTTTCTTTCCGCATTTATTACAAGATAGCCTGATATCGGAATGTCCACCCATCTCCTCATGATATTTATTCATTTTGAACCTCCATTTGACTGTAAAAGTATCATCTCTGCTTTTATCTGTGTCTCTAGGTCATTGTGAATTAGCTCTAAGGCTTCAATTCTTGTCTCCACGAATACTTTTTTGTAGTTTTGAATACTCTTTTGTATAACAACAATGTATCCATTAATAAGCTCATCTATTTCGTACCTCATGATTCCCCCATTTATTCAACATCCCAATACTTGACCAGTTCAACGTAGCGATCTTGTAATAACGTCATAAGCTCTCTTTGATTTCTTTGATACCAATTAACCGCTTCCTCTTCTGACACATTCCTAAGCTCTGCGATGTCTGCGGTATCAATGTATATTGGCAGAGCGTCCATAATTCTAATACGCATTTTTTCACTCATATTATACTCTCCTTATACTAACTCATTCACATTAGACGGCCAGACGTATGGCAGATTGTCCGGCTCTGTCCATCCAAACTTCCCATAGTGTATGGGATCTTTCCTTAGCAAGTTTGACCTATGGCTAGCATGAAACTCCTCATTTCCTAACCATGTAGGCCGTTTATACCGTGTAGCGTCAATTACTTTGTATCCTTCCATTCCTTCAAGTTTGAATAATAGAGTATCTTTGAATCCTCTCCTAATCCACTCAATGCAAATGGTTTTACCATAGATCCATAATAACCACTCATAACCAGCCCACATTTTAACGGCGGGGTGATCTTTCCATCCTTCGGAACTCCACGTTAATACCCTAAGGATCTGATAGGCCTCTACTCGTTGTTTTCCTAGTCTTTTATTGTCCAGACAACGGGAAGACTTACCAAAATCAGAATATGGTAGAAATGTTTGCATTTTAATTAAGTCCTCTCTCATTTAGCTCAGCTTTTAGTTCTTCTAGAGTTTGATTTCTGTATCCAATAAAACCATCTCTTAAAACATCAAAAAACCACTGTTTAGATTCATTGCTATTTTGAATATTTAGCCAGTCATTTACTAAAAGTTTATTAATTAATTTATCTTTTTCCATTTTATTCCCCTTTTAATGATTTAATAAATTCCCATGTTTCAATCCAATCGTCGCTTGTTGCCATCTCTCCGTCCCATGAAGGATATACCAACGGAGTGTAAATCTCTTCTGGATATGGAAAGCTAATACTTGCTTCCTCAAGTCCGTCGTAGTAGTAATAAGAGTCTAATTGATCATCCATTTTATTATTCCCCCAATGTTTGCATATAGTCTTCCCATCCTGATATGTAATCAGTATAGCACTTCTGATTACAGTAACATCTATCGTCATCATCGGTTAATACGTCTTGATCGTTTTCGTCTAGTTCTTTTTTACATCCTGAACACTCTAAACCGTCCGATTTTGTAAGTTCTTTTGATATCTCGACTAGCTCCTTACCTGTAAATCCTTCAAATATGTTTAATGGTTTAATCTCATCATTCATTTTATTTCACCTCATTTAATAGATTATCTAGATATTGCTGATCTACTTCCATTGCCAGAGATTCTTTCCCGTTTTCTTTTAACCATGTGTTAATGTGTCTTGTCGTTGTGTTACTCCATTTTTTACTTGTTTTCCATACCTCGTCGGTACCAGTAAATATAGCTGCTACCGGAGTCTCATAACTGAATAGAATTACTTTATTGTTTGTTTCAATTTCTGTCATGTTTGATTTAATTGGATTTAATTTCATATTATTTTTCTCCTTATTTATTTTCCATATCATATAAGTACAGTCTGATATCGTCAGCCTCTTTTGAGTTTACAAAATCCCACTGCTTTTCGGTATAGTTTTTGAAATACTCACTATCGACATCACCTTTTTGAAGTGTCAAAAATCCTAACAAACTTCTAACCGATTCTATACTGTCAATACAGTGCGTTGGAGAAGGCCTAAAATCATCACCTTCAAATATAATTTGTCCTTTCCATTTTAAGCGGTAATTTAATTTTGTTGTTCCAACGTAAAATAATTTTACTTGAATTTCTCCTCGTTTCCACGTTTTTATGCAATCATTTGTATCTATCATATTATTTTTCTCCTTTAAATTAGTCTAGTTACTAATTTGCTTAAATATGGCACTAATCCGACATATCCCCACAGCTCTATAACCTCACACTCTCCAATTTTAATAAAAAATGAATCATACCCTGGAAATTGTTTTCGATACTCTTCCACGTCTTGACTATCAGTTATTA
>JBFYMG010000029.1:0-10871 GCA_041305025.1 Thermoplasmatales archaeon | reverse complement strand
TCGTTTATTTCCTCTTCGTCTGCACTCCCAAACCTCTTCTTTAGTGAGCGGTCTGTTAGGTATCTTATACCTCCACCAGCAAAGATTGGTATGGATAGGGTGAATGGAAGGTATATTCCTATGGCCACTGGTAGAATGGGCAGATCTATAAGTATGAGTACTACAGCCAATATCATTCCTACTATTACATAGGGCCATAGCATTTCTCCTTGCAATACTCCTTGTACTATTCCTTTCATGAGGAATGCCTGTGGTGCCGGAAGTTGTCTGCTGCCTATTGTGAATGCCTTGTGAAGTACACCTATCACTAAGCCAACCACTCCAGAGGCAGCTATTACGCCAAAGGTCATCGATATCTGCAGTTTCTTTGGTGTTGCACCTAGCATATGCCCGCATGCCATAGATTGCAATAGGTCACCGGATATGGACCCACCTATGCAGATAACCGCAGCTATGAAAATTGCTATGGCCATGGCTTCTGGGCTAGTGGCACCCAACCCAAGCATGATTAGACTAACAATGAGTAGTACTGCAACTGCTACTCCTGAAATTGGACAGTTTGATGATCCAACAAGACCGGTAAGGTAACCTGCTAATGCACTTGCAATAAACGCAAATAGTATCGTTATGACCGCCATCAAAATAGAGAAACCAAACATGCTGGAGAGCCACATATATAAAAGAAAAACAGGAATTGTCATTAGTACAATAAACGTGAATACCAGTTTGTAGCTGAGATCTTGTTCTGTCCTTTTTTTGGCTTTTGATTGCCCTCCCCTAATTCCTATGATTGCTTCTTTTACGCTGTCGACGAGGTTCATCCTTATGCTCCATATGGCCCAAAGTCCTCCAACTAGCATTGCTCCAACGCCGATGTATCTAATTTGATTACCCCATATCTGATAGAATCCCCATATGTGACTGCCAAGATCCAAGTTGCCATAGCCCATTGATAGAGCATCAGATATTTCGCCCGGAGTTACAGGTGCAGGCAAACCTAGGGCTAAAATGACAAGTGGTGCAATAATCACCCAGCCTAGTAAACCGCCTACAAGTACAAAGGACGCCACACGTGGGCCAATGATCCATCCTACTCCTAGCAAAGCCGGGGACGTTGTTACACCCCCGTAAAGCCACCCATCTTGACTTTTTTCGCCTATCATATATTTTCCAATGCTACCTATGTGTTCTATTGTTCCTCTAAAAATGTTAAGTGATAATTCTCCAAACTTGTAGAGGGATGCTACAACAGCCCCTATGATAAGCCATATGCCACTTATCCCATCAGTTTTTGATCTCTTTGATATCTCTTCTCCACCAACAGTTGTTGTTAAAACAGCTGCAACAGCAATGCCCTCAGGGAATGGCAGGTCTGTTTTAGTTACAAGTGCCCTTCTGAGGGGAACCATCCACAGTACGCCTAGAAGCCCTCCTAAAAGGGATATAAGCGTTGTTTCCAGGTAATGAATCTCAGTCCATGCTTCTAGTAAAATTAATGCAGGAATCGTAAATATTACTCCTGCTGCAATGCATTCTCCAGCAGAAGCACCCATGGTGGCAAGGTTGACCTCAAGAATAGTGCCCTTAAACGGTTTAAGAAAAGCCAATGCCATGACCGCTCCAGGAATGATTGCAGAAACAGTCATTCCTGCGTAGAGTCCCAGGTAAGCGTTTGCTGCCCCTAGTACAATAGCAAGGAAAATACCTACCAAAACTGCCTTTACAGTTAGTTCTGGTATTGTTTTTTCAGCTGGAACAAATGATTTGAACTCTTCTCTTGAACTCATAGTGTACATAAATATATAATAAATGATATATTAATACTTAATGTTACAGTTCTTACCCAAAAACCTATAAAAGTTTTAATAGTGATAAAACATTTGTTATCTCTGGAGAGATATAGACGATGGATTTAGATCAAGTGACTGAGGATTATACCAAAAAGCTAGAGGAAACACTTAGGTTAAAAGATGCAGAATTGGAAGAGTTGAAAAAGAAGCTTTCAGAGATTGAAAATAAACTAAATGAGCTCAATAGAGACTTGGAACAAAGGGTAATTGCAAGAACCGTTGAGGTTAACAGGCTCCTTTTGCATAAAACCAAGTATATTGATAATCTTAGCCACGACCTTGGAACTCCTTTAACGCCTCTTCTGGCTCTTTTACCGCTTATAAAAGAAGATATTAAAGATCCAAAGACAAGAGACTTGATAGATACCTGCATTCGCAGTGCCGAATACATAAAACGCGTTGTTAACAACACCCGTGAACTAGCTGAGTTGAATACTACTGATTTGTATCTTAAAAAAGAGAACCTTCTAGAAGTTGTAGTAAATTTACAGCAGAAATATCAGGGTGTTTTCAAGACATGCAATATCAAGGTTGAGAATTACATAGCTGGTGATATATTTATTAAGACTGAAGTGCCAAAGCTTATAGAGGTGTTTGATCACATATCCTCAAATGCTGTGAATAGTATGGCCAACGGCGGAACGTTGACTTTTGTTGCTGAACCAATTGAGCAGAAAACAGGTCCTTTTATTAGGATATCTGTACATGATACAGGCGTTGGTTTGGATAAAGATCAAATAGACCATATTTTTGATGAGTTTTACAAGACTGACGATTCTCGTCATAAGTTGGATTCCACGGGCCTTGGTTTATCCATCTGTAAGCGCATTATTGAGAAGCATGGTGGAAGGATATGGGCAGAAAGTCCAGGTCCGGGACGAGGTGCGACAATTTATTTTACCATTCCATTGGGCTAATATTTAAAGTTTAGTAAAAAGAAAGGTTTTATATAACAGCGTTTTATTGTGCGTTTCGGGGAGAAGTAAACTTATGCTAAATGATAAAAATAGAAATTTAGTTAGTCATAATTTTGGAGAGTTAGAACTAGTTGATAGAGAACTATTTTATATCTGCTATAACAGACGGGATAACTAGAACAACTTCATCTCTCATCTTTTGTTTTCTTTAATATTTCTAACTATAGCCTCCAATTTTTAGGCTTGGATCTCCAAAAAGTTGCCACTGTTGGACCATCTTTGTATCCATCTCATCGTTATTACCAAAGAATCTATGCAAATACTCGGTAATAGTTTGGCCATGATTTTCACCAAGAACATCCCTGTGTTCTTGTCCGTATAACTCTAAGAATCGTAGTTCCATCCAACCATCTAGAATTTCAAGATAGTCGTTTACAGAGTTTTTATCTGAATCACTCATTGCATGAGTTCCAAGGCCAGTATTGGCTATAGTTGCTATTGAGCCGCCTCCCCTCTTACAAGTTAGTTTCCATGCCCAACAGTTGGTTGTCATTGGTATTTTCCCTGCTTTTAGTGTTTTGGCCATTGATATATCAAATTGTGCATTGTTGCATCCCCCAACAATTGTTATCGGAAGCTTGTTTTTATTTCTAAGAAAGTTCATATATGCTGGGTAGTAGAAAGAAATCAACTTGGATTTAGTGAGAGTTGGTGCCCATCCGCTTGCATCTGGAGGATAATGTATTCCCCATGCAGTAGGACTGCCGTGACCGCAGAAATAGGCAAATCCCGCTCCACTGTTTAAAGCCTTATTTACATTTCTTACTAATATCTTATTTTTCTCAGTAGTTATAAGTTTCACTGGTGTAAAATCTGACATTATTTTTGATGCTTCTTCCATCATTAGTGCTCCTTCGTTTATGTGGTCGGGATCTTTCCAGTGGTCACCTGATACCATGATTATTTTTTTGAACCAGCTTTCATCGGCTTTATTTTTCTCATAGTTGATAATTTTGTTTACCATTGTTTTAACTTCAAACTTGTTTCTGCAAGCAAGTCTTCCCAGGTATACATCTGGGTATAGATCCATCTTGTCTGTCTGGTCTTGAGTCCATTCTGCAAAAATATTATTATTGTTTGTATCCCAACTTGAAAAATTGCCTTCGCCATCATAGATATCAGCATAGTATAAATCACTTAAAAAAGCAGGCTCGGGTATTTCCTGTTTACCTGGAGATATCAGAACATGACTGTATCTTACTGGCATATTCCATTTCGATGTTTGACCTTTAATGCCACCGACTAAAAGAACATATTTAATTCCAGAGGTTTCAATCTCATTTTTTATAAAATATTTAATTTTTTCTTGTTCATCCCTGCCATTGGATTCTTTATCATAAATCTCTTTTAACGTCACAAGCTTTATTGTAACGCCAAATTTATTTTTATGTTTAACAAGAGGTTGTAATGCTCTTTCGAATTCTGAAGGTGTAATGATTAAGAGTTCGTATTCATTTTTATCATCTAACAAAGGTTTTTCTGGTTCTTTATAATTTATATTAACTTTCACATTCTGAATAAACCCTATTTCATTTTTTAATGGATTGTAGGTTATGGGGTATACTCGAACAGTTAGGAATGTTTTATGTTCACCATCAGATAAACCACCTCCAGTGTGGTAAGATACAATACTGGACGGGTACATTTCGCTTCCTTTGTAAATTGTCTCATCTTCAATAGCTGATGTTGAACATGCGCCAAAAGAGAGCGTTTTTGGTAAAATCATTGTTTCAGG
Organism: Thermoplasmatales archaeon; assembly: GCA_041305025.1. Classification (GTDB taxonomy): domain Archaea; phylum Thermoplasmatota; class E2; order DHVEG-1; family DHVEG-1; genus JBFYMG01. Next base: position 6,309 of record JBFYMG010000029.1, on the reverse strand, counting down.
TTTTGAATATTCGTAGTTTACATCTATTATTTTTGTCCCTAAAGGAAACTCATAAGTGCTAAGTTTTACAGGTACGACTGGTCGCCCGGTGCTTATGCTATAGAAATCTGCCTCATCTACATAAACATAAGAATAACTTTCAACCTCGTTGATAATGGGTTCAGAGAAGTTATATTCAATTGATATCAACTTTATTCCTAAAGCGGATAAATCCCTGACCTTCTGAGGTTTCTCGCTTGTGGTCGTCTTCTTGTTTAAAAACACAAAAGAAGCAGCAGAAACTGATACAACTAGCAAAATTATTACTCCTAAAATGACTATTTTGAAAGTTGCTTTTTTCATAGGTAATCACATTCTAACTATGTCATTATATATATTTAACATTATTTATATAAATTGCTACGCTACATTTATATCATATTGCCTCCGTCTTCTAGGAAATCTATTTAAATTGTTTAATGATAATGAAATTAGATCAATAATATAGGAGAGTATGAGGAGCATGGATGGGTTTAGCGATGGTATGAGTTTAGAAAAAGTAAGTAACAATAGAGTTAACACGGGACTTTCCAGGCTTAATGAACTTTTGTCAGGTGGTTTTCCTCGCAACAGCGTAACACTTATATCTGGTACGCCTGGCTCCGGTAAGACGATAATGTGTTATCATTATATTGCTGAGGGGTTAAAGAACGGTGAGAAGTGTCTTTATTTGAGTTCTGATGAGCGGATTGAAAATATTCTCAAGCAGGCTCGAGAGGTCGGCTTTGATTTTTGGCCTTATGCTGAAAAAGGACAATTGAAATTCATGTACGTGGATCTTGAGAGGGGTACCATTCATAGAGAAATAGAAGAGGAAATTAAGAATGGGGATTATTGCCGAGTGGTTTTGGATTCCTTGACGCCTGTTGCTGAGGTTCCTATCTGGGTTAGTGGCGTTCATGAAATTATTCCTTCTGATGAACAGTCTAAGATGACTAGAGGTTTTCCAACTGGTTCTATTCCTGCTACTAGAGTTCATGTTAGGCGTATTTTAAGCATATTGAATAAAAAGAATTGTACTGCCATGGTTACATCTGAGGTTCCTGAAGGCACTCGCAGTTTGTCTCGTGATACAATTAGTGAGTTTTTGGTTGATGGAATCATACTGATGGATTTGGACATGACCATGGATCGCAGGAAGCTGACCGTTCGAAAGATGAGGGCCACAAGGCACACGTTGAGACCACAGGATATATCCATTACTGAGAACGGAATTAAGTTCGTATAACTACAGAACATCGTTCAATTACTTTTAAAATACCTTTGTGTGAAGGTGTTAAAACATAAGCAACTATATTAAACAATGATTTCGATGGAATTTAGATACACTAAGGATGCCATTTATATCGAAAATAAGACATTAACAAAACTAGATAAATTTGTAATTAATTTTATGGACACATTGAGCAAATACTGCGATTATGTAATTATTAGTGAGTACATTCCCATACTTTTTGGCAGAACACGAGGTACTGAGGATGTAGATGTTTTTATAGAACACGTTGATAAAAAAATGTTCGTTAATTTTTACAATAATTTAATCAGAGACGGTTATTATTTTTTAAATCCAGAAAACAAAAATGGTCTTTATGAGATGTTAACAGATAAACTTGGAATTAGAGCTGCAAAAAAGGATACAATTATTCCTAACATAGAAATGAAATTTATTAAGGATGACATTGATCTTTTTACATTAAAAAATCATGTAAAAGTCATCTTAAACAAAAAATTTAATTTTTTTATTTCTCCAATTGAAATCGAAATACCATATAAATTATATCTTGGAAGCGAAAAGGACATAGAAGATGCAATATACCTTTGGGATATTTTCCAAGAATCTGTTAATAAAAAACTGATGAATAGGTTTATGAATGAACTAAATGTATCCGGTGAACAATATGGAATTAAAATATGATAAATCTCAAAATTTTAAAGAGAGGCTTTGGTTTATTCATCAATATGCTAAATGGGTCAGAAGCGTCCCAAATAATGAATGGAGTCATCAACAGGCTAAATTTATTGACAGTCTTATTTTAAACGGACAAAATTATTGTCTTTCTCCAGCAGATTATTTGAATATGGTTGATGCTGGTAAAAAAGTAAAGAATGAGCGACTTGCTTTTAGAAAAGTATTATAAATAATCTTTTTATATTAAATACTATCAGGATGGATGGTTTGGATGCAGAATGACCCTATAGCTATGGTTTTAGATGATTTGTTGAAGCTTGATGATATTCTTGCTTGTATGGTTGCTAGACGCAATATGATAAGTGTTATGCCTTCGGGTGATGGATTTAAACCAGAGGTTAACAACATATGGGATATTATCCATCGAGCTATGGATGATGTGTTTGGCGTGATTGGTGCATATTCTCAGGCGGGTCTTGGTGAGATGGATTTTAGGTTGCAGGATTATGAGGTTTTGTTCTATGTTTTCCCTGACACAGAGACTGCACTTGTTGCTATAGTTCCCGCGCTTGCGAATAAAGGTCTTCTTGAGGTTGAGATGGAGAACGCAAGACGAGATATACTAAAGATTATGAATGAACAGGATGAAACTAAGGGCATTACTGTTCACGCTTAATATGTTTGAAAAAAAAGGATTATTGAACATATATGGTTGAATCAAAATTTGAAGCTTCAGTTGGGATGAGTCGAAAGTGGGATGCAAGAGAAGCAGGGAGAGAAGTTGCTGAGACTGCTATTCAAAAGCTAAATCGTCCACCTGATTTCTTTTTGTTGTTTTCTACGATTCATTATGAAAAGCATGGCGGATTTCAAGAGTTTCTAAATGGGGTTTGGGAGGTATTGCCTGAAGAAACACCATTGATTGGAGGAACGTTCTCTGGTTTTGCAAATAATGAAGGTTGTTTTACGCGGGGAGCAACTGCTCTTGCAGTATCCTCTGAAAAAATTCACGTTAATGCAGGATTTGGCAAAAACATAAAAAAATCACCAAAAAGAGCTAGTAAAAATTTAATACACATGTTGAAAAGTGCTACCTCTCCAGGCTACAGGAATAAATATATTTTTGAGTTTATTTCAAGTGGTACAGTACCAAAATTTACTGGTCTTGGTACAACAAGAGTACTAAAAATTCCTAAGATGTTAAATGGGGCTATCAATCCTACGTTTTCTCTTCTTACACGAGTCTTTCAATATGGTGCGGGTAGGGAAGAAGAAGTTTTAGAGTCTTTAGCAAAATCGTTTCCCAATCATCTAATTATAGGTGGGTCCACTTCCGATGATAATAGATGGGAAAGAAGTTATCAATTTTTTGATAAACAAGTTTTACAACATTCTGTTGTTGCCTTATCCATAGAGACAAATCTTGATAATATTTTTGCTTCGGAGACAGGATTTAATCCCACTGGAATAAAAATGAGACCCACAAAAATCGGTAATTTCAATTGTTCTATAGTAAAACTAAATGGAAAACCTGCATTTGATGAGTTTAGTCCACGAATAGGTTGGCCTGAGGGCATGTTTGATGAACGTTTGCATCGGAGGACACTCTATTATCCTCTGGGAGCAAAAGATGAAAATGGGGAATATCTTCGTCTTGTCGCGCTTGTGATAGGCTCCAATCTTGTTTTTTCCAATAGGATTAAACCTATCGATTTAGAGATATATACTGCTTCTGGAAAAGGATTGATAAACGCAATTGACACTGCCATTGCTTCCTTGAATAATAAACAGCAAGAGATATTGTTTTCCTTTGTCGTTTCCTGTACTACTAGACTAGAAGCACTCGGACAGCATATTTATGCAGAACAAGAAAAATTAGAAAAATTTTTTGGAGAAAAACCGTTCGTTGTTATTTATGCTTCCGGAGAAGACTCCATTGGTTCGTCTGGAAAATGGGTGCGTCGTAACGAAAGTTTTAACATTATGAGTTTTTTTGAAGGAGAGCGATTCTCTGCAAATGAAAATCGTTGGTTATAAAAAACAATATGATGACAAGTTTTTAAGACTATTCTATCAATCAATATTTTTTTCTCGTAAAGAATTTGATAATGCGCGTCTACCAACTTGGTACCATAGATATTCTTTAGAAGAGCATAGCTGTCAATATATTGCGCTTAGCGGTGATCAATTTATTGGGTCATTGGGTCTTATATCTTATGATGGAGTTGTTGATGGTAAAAAACAAAAAATTGGATTTTTCGTTGATAATTGTATTAATCCAAATTATCCTCATGAGTATAATGAAATAATGATACAGCTATTGAATAAATTGGAAGATGAGGCTAAAAAACAGAAAATTAGTATTATTATTGGATGGGATTATACAACTCAAGCTGATAAACACAACGAACTTTTCCAACGATTGGGGTATTCTCGTCTGGACGGAATTAATTGGTTTGGCGGTGGGTCCAGACCAATTCGTTCTTTTTCATATAACGGTTTTAAACTATCTCTTGTCTGGAAAATTGGTTTAAAACTCTTATCTTTAAAATATCGTTATCAAAAACAAAAATTTAAACAATTAAACGAAGTGATATTTAGAAACTTTGAAAACAAGGATATTGACAAAGCTGTTGAATTAATCAATGCTCGTAATAAAACTCTCGAATTCTCGCCAAGATACACAAAAGAAACTTTGCATAAAAAAATAAAAAAATACTCTGCTCAGGGCATTGTTGCTGAAAAAGAAAAAGACCTACTTGGTGTTCTTCTTTTTTTTAATGCACCTTGGAGCGGATGGATGTTTGGAAAACCAACATATGACCAAAAATATGCAATAATTTTAATTCGGCATCCTCTGGAAATCGCAGTTTCTGGAGATTACCAAGAAACAATAACTCCTCATCTGTTATTACGGGGATATGTTGATGAGAATCATAAAGGAAATTTAATGTTTGTAGATATCTTTGATCGACGAGAAACTTGGCTAACTGAAGCAAATATAAAAATCGGTTCAGATGAATTTCCGTATGATTTTGGAACTGTTTTTATTAAGACTCTCTCCAACGTAAGTATTGACTTATCAAAACCAATTTATATTCCGACAAATCTTGTAATCAGTCCATATACTTCAAAAGATTATTAAATAGTAAATCTTTTTGTAATGTGAGTTTATGGTAAATATTGTAAAAGAAAAATGTATCAGTTGTCTTGCATGTATCTCAGCATGCCCATATGGTCTAATAGAAATGGAAGGATTATTTGTCTCAATAAAAGATAATAAAAAATGTAATGTCTGCAAGGAAAAAAACTGCAAAATATTGTGCCCAACAGGAGCAATTACTTTACATTAATTTTTATACTCATTTCTTTTTCTTTTATAAGTTGTGTTGCATAGTCTATGAGATCCGTTATATTTTTATGTTTTAAAGCAGTTTTAAGCTCTTTGCCATCCCAACGAATCATCTCAAGCTCAAGCATTGCAGTCAGCATGGATCTAATGCCGTTGGGAAGATCCATTCCTATAACGCTACTGATGTTGTCTTTTATTTTCACTGTTCTTCGTGCTTCCTGACCAATAAAGCTTGCTTCATATTGCTCAGGATACTGTTTTAAAACTTCGTGAGAATTAGATTCTATAGACTCCGCAACTTTCTGACCAGCAATAACTGCAGCCTGCCAGCCTGGAATTATGCCTTCACCAACATAAGCAAAATTCTGATTTGCTGAGTCACCAACTAAAATAGTATTTCCATAGACAGGATACAACGGTGCAGATAAATCAATTATTCCACCTTTGATTTCAAGAGGCGAAGCACGCTTCAATTGTCGCTTCATATCCTTATTTGATTCAGCCAATATGTAAAAATCTTCAAGTGGAGAATGAGATTCAAAAGGGTTTTTTCCATAAAATGGTCTTGCACCAACTCCCACATCTGCCCTGTCATTACCCTTTGGGAATATGTAGCCGTAACCACCAGTTATATCTCCCATAAACAACTGCATGGAGTTCTCGGCATCTAAATCTAAATTGGTAACTTCAATTTCAATGGCACAACCCCAATCCTTAATACCAGACAGTAACGTATTTCCAAGAAGTTTTCTTCGAATGAAAGATGTAGCTCCGTCAGCTCCAACTACTATCTTGGGTTTGATTTCAATATCTCCTTGAATTGTTTTTGCTTTAATGCGTTCGATATTTTTTCCTTTCATGACAACATCTGTAACAGTTGTACCAAGGAGGAGTTCAGTTCCTGCTTCGATAGCTGCCTGAGCAATTATTTTCTCTGCCTCTTTACGATTCAACATAAAAGATTTCCACTTCTGCTCCTTAGTGATTATTTTTGCAACAGGATTGTAAA
>JBFYMG010000028.1:0-5315 GCA_041305025.1 Thermoplasmatales archaeon | reverse complement strand
ACTCCTGGTGGTAGTACTTGTACGAAAGCCAATGAACTACCAAGGTTAAACAAACCATCTGAACTACCAAACTTATATGGAATCATTGCACCTGTTAAAACAACAGTTTTATCTTTGATTGACCTGCCAAGAACCTTTGCTGTTTCAGCCATTGTATCTGTACCGTGCGTAATAACAATTTTATCCTCATCGATTTTTTCACAGTTTTCAAGGATCAGATTTCTGTCCTCGTCAGTCATATGCAGACTGTCTTTCATCATTAATGTGGTAACATCAAATTTTAGTTTGCAATGACCCAATTTCAACATCTCGGAGAGATGAGTTTTTTTGAAAAATAATATACCTTTTATCTCGTCATACTCCTTATCGAAAGTGCCGCCTGTAACAAATATTTTTATTTTCATAGATAGGTTTGGTATAACTAAATATTATTAATATTTTATCAGAAAAAACTTTTTTATCTCATATGTTTTGCGACAAATTCATCAACTTCAGGGATGCCGCCCTGGAGTATAATGTAGCCGTTATGTGGTTCTCTTTCTGTAATTTCTCCAGCAATTGGTGTGAGCATGATCTTTTTTACTTCATCCAGATTATTCGTATGTCCAAGTGCCCAACAAAGTTTCATATAGGCAACCTCGGGCAGCATATTCTGTGCGGGAACCACGCCGAGCTTCATAAGATCCCGTCCAGTATCATACACGTACATCTGTACATAGCCCCATAATGTTTGGACTGTCATGTACACTGCAATCCCTTCTTCAATCGCACGTTGTAGTGGAGCATATAATGGTTTGTTTACATGACCTAGTCCAGTCCCAGCGATCACAATTCCTTTGTACTTATGGTCAATCAGTGATTCAATCATGTCGGGTTTCATATTTGGGTAATAGTAGACAATCGCAACTTTCTCTTCAAAAGCTGTGTCTATGATGACGTCTTTGTCTTTTCTACGTTTATTGTAATCTTTTCTTAGATATCTGAATTCCGTTGGATTTACTGTTGCAAGAGGTATATCACTAATGGTCCGGAACGTGCTTCTATAACTACTGTGCATTTTCCTCACGCGGGTTCCTCTATGAAGTAAATTATACTGGTCGCTTGTCGGTCCAAACATGCACACCATTACCTCAGCTATATCACAATAAGCTGCAGTCCGCGTTGCATTTATGAGGTTCAACGCTGCATCACTCGACGGTCTGTCTGATGATCTCTGCGAACCGACCAATACGATAGGCACTGGGGGTTTCTGAACCATAAATGAAAGGATTGCTCCTGTGTGATGCATAGTATCTGTACCATGACCGATTATGATTCCATCAACTCCACTTTCTATTTCTCTGCCAATTGCCTTTGCTGTTGTAATGTATTGCTCTGGCCCCATATTTTCACTAAAAATACCGTACAATTTCTCCGTCTTTAAGTTGCAGATTCCTGCAAGCTCCGGGACAGCACCATATAATTCACCAGGAGAAAAAGCAGGAATAACTGCTCCGGTGCGATAATCTAACCTTGAAGCAATCGTACCACCAGTACCAAAAAGTGTAACATTTGGTTTTTTTGCATCTTTAGGAAATTCCGATTCAGGTATTTTGTAATGCCCTTCTTTGTATCCAACTTCTTTTACTGACTTTATTGAATTAACTTTTATACCAACGTTATAGCCGTTGTGCATTTTTAGTACAATGTGTTGATCGTCTTCTGTTTCTGCCCGTGGTAGAATAATGCCGCTGAAGGTGCCTCTGGTTGAAGTAATTACTACATCGCTCCAGACCTTTACACCAAGCTCGATTAGTTTCTTTTTTGATGCACCACGATATCCTTTGTAGATATCTTCATTTGCCACTCTAATCACCTGGTTATGATGAAAACGATAAGAGGAAAGGACTATAAAGAAATATAGTTCCTATATTTGTTTATAAAAAATGAACGCTACTATAGTATTAACGTAATATTTAGATAGAAGTGACGTATTTGCCCCATACAATGCCAGATGATTTCACAGAGAATGATACTTACTACAAAGAGTTAGGTTTACGATGCGGTTTAGAGATCCATCAGCAGTTACTTACAGAGAAAAAATTATTCTGCCGTTGTCGCGCAGTGCTCCATAGGGATGAGCCAGGTGCAGTTATATTACGGCATATGAGGCCTACGCTTTCCGAACTTGGTGAGTATGATGGGACTGCATTAATGGAGTTTAAAACAAAAAAGAACGTTATTTATCAACTTTACAACGACACGGTCTGCACCTATGAAATGGATGACACGCCGCCTTTTCATCTTAATCATCAAGCCTTAGACATCGCTCTTGAGATTGCTTTATTACTGAATTACAGTGTTGTTGATGAAATTCACATTAGCAGAAAACAATATCTGGATGGAAGCATTCCGACTGGTTTTCAAAGAACAGGGATTGTCGGTGTCGAAGGTTGGATTCCGTACAAAAACAGAAAAATACATCTCATTCAACTTGGGCTGGAAGAAGATGCATGCAGGGAGATCAGTGATGTTGGGCATCAGATTGTTTTCAAAACCGATCGGTTAAGTATTCCGTTGGTGGAGGTTGTCACTCATCCTGATATACAGACTCCTACTGAAGCTGGTGAAGTGGCTCGACTCATTGGAAGATTACTTCGTTCAACTGGTAAAGTGCGACGAGGCCTTGGTAGTGTCCGTCAAGATATTAATGTCAGTATAAAGGGAAGCACACGGATTGAGTTAAAAGGGGTTTCTAAACTTCAATATATACCACACGCAGTGGCTCATGAGGCACGACGGCAAAAAGCGCTTCTAGATATTCGTGATGAACTAAGACTTCGTGGCATTACCGAAAAAACGTTTCAGAGCGAACATAAAGATGTTACTTCATTGTTTAAAAATACTAGATGTAAACGATTTAAAGACACTCTGAAAAACAAAGGTAAAATCTACGGAATTGTGCTACATGGTTTTGCTGGTATTTTTGATATGCTCGTACAACCCGGTAAGACATTTAGCGATGAAATCGCAGGTCGTGTGAGAGTTATCGCATGTCTTGATGCTATGCCCAATATTGTTTCTAGCACTCATTTTGGAGAATTTGGTGTTACTACAAAAGAAGCAGAGCAGTTGCAAAAAATGTTTAATGTAAAACAAACAGACATCGTCGTTCTTATCTGGGGCAGTGAAGATGATGTAAAAACTGCGATAAAAGAAATTAAAATACGGGCGATAGAAGCAACGAGCGGGGTTCCTTCTGAAACCAGACAGGTTTTTTCTGATGGGACCAATGATTTTGAACGGATTTTGCCCGGGCCAAACAGAATGTACCCTGATACAGATACGCCACCAACGCCGATATCTGAAAAATCTTTAGAGATTATAAAGAAAGGAATGCCAGAACCTTTATGGGAATGTGAAAAAAGATTAGTTGCTCTAGGGCTTCCAAAACCCTTGGTTGCATCTTTGAGCATTTCAAGAAATGTAAAAGTATTTGACAAGATACTAAAGACGTTGATGGTCAATCCAATACTTGTTGCGATTACATTAGAAGAAACACTAAAATCGCTTAGAAGAAAAGGTAAAAATATAGAAATACTCTCTGATGAAACAATATATCAAGTTTTTAAATTATTAAATGAGAAGAAATTTAGCAAGGAAGCAATACCAGCTATTCTTGCATTTTTAGTAGATCATTCAGAGAAGACGATAACAGATGCGCTTAATGAATTAAATATAGCGCCTATGTCAATCGAAGATCTCCAGAAGATTGTTGATGAGACTGTAACGAAGTATTCAAATCCCAAAATTGGTGATTGCACTTTTGATACTATTATGGGTGAAGTGATGAAAATCGCTCGTAATAAAATAGATGGTAGATTGGTAAGTGATGCTGTAAAAAATAAATTAGGAATATCTAAACCAAAATAATCTATTTTCTTTCTTTTTATTAAATTATTTTTCCTCTTCCTATGTGGTGTAGTTTTTTAGCGTTTAGATCAAGTAAAATAAATTTATCATTTTTTGTGTAACCGACGGGTTTTTCAGTTTCGATAATAATAGTATTTCCAGCTATTTCAATTATATTGATTGGTATGCTTTGCATTCCTATTGTTGCATGAAACGTTCCTTTTTTTACTTCTTTATAAAAACGGTTTTTCGTAAAATTAAGTGTAAATTTTCTATCTGTTTTTGCTCCTTCCGGTTCAGAAAAAATTGTCCCTCTTTTCATTTCTTCGGCAGTAGCACCCTTTATTGCAAGACCAACTCTGCATCCTGCTGTTGCGCTGTCAAAATCTTTGTCTTGCATTTGTATAGAGCGTATAATTACTTCTTTATTTACAGGTAAAAGAATCATTGTATCATGCGTATTAATAGTACCTTGTTTTACAAAACCAAGTATCACTTCTCCAACGCCTTTAACACTAAATGAATGATCAGTTGTTACTATTGCAGGAGAAGATAAGTTTCTTTCAGGGTTAATTTTTTCGAGAATCTCTATTATTTTAGTGATATTCCTATGAATAATTGCAAAATTTTTAAGCGACGTATCTTTTATCATATTTGTAAGTTGTGCGGTATCTGTGTATTCTGGAATGATTAGTATTCCTTCTTTTATCTCTGCTGAGTCAAGAAGTAATATTGTTTCGCCCAGCTCTGGAGTAATTTGTTCGCAGTTAATAATTGCTGCATCAACTGTTGATATAATCTGGGTTTTTGTAGTAAGCTTATCTTCAAGAGGTGACATAAAAGTATAGATACAGTCATCTGTTTTTCTGTTAAACATTAAAATGTCGCTTTCCGTACCTTTTTTACCAAGTTCTTTGCCTAATTTCTCGTCGTGGAATATTCCAATTGTTAAGTGTTTCATCAAACCTGCAATAAAATGTGTAAAATAAAGTTATGTGTTGAAGTGGGCCTGGCAGGGTATTAATCTTTCCCTCTGAGCGAAATTTGAGATTGATTTGAGTTTTGGCGCTATCTAAAATTAGGCATTGACTCTCCAACTAAACCCTTTTCTTTCTTTTTTTTAATTTCTCATAATAGTTTATAATAATGTGATTTATGATATCTATATTTGAAAATAATATTTGTTTTTCACCCAAGGATTTGTTTTAATGGAAGAACTCCGTCTACAAAAATATCTTGCTATATGCGGTATAGGCTCGCGTAGAACCTGTGAACTATATATACGCCAGGGTCGCGTAAAAGTTGATGGTGAAATTGTTACCAAAATGGGTACAAAAATTAATCCATCCATAAATCGTGTAACGTTCGAAGAGAAAGAAGTATGTCCTCAAAAAAAATACTGGATTATGATAAACAAACCACCT
>JBFYMG010000027.1:0-10983 GCA_041305025.1 Thermoplasmatales archaeon | reverse complement strand
CTTTTTGTTCAGATTCATCTGTTTTTGCAAGTTTTACTCTAGTTCCTTCAGTAATCATCGCAATTGGTTTCGTCTCTTTTGCGGCGTTGATAAAATCCGTTGTCATATCTGCGTGAAGCCCGTGCATCCTTAAATCCCCGGTATAAATGATGGCACCTTCGGATGCATGGATTACAAATGCGTATGCTCCTGGAACTGAGTGGTCAACATGAATAGGTTCTATTTCTAAGGAGTCTATACGTATTTTGTCACCAGTTCTGAACGTTTTAAATGTTCTTTTTATTGGAGGATTTTTGTAATCACATCGATAAAGAGGTCTATGTCTAAAATCAATAACTTCGCTTTCCAGGTCTCTTTGGCTTTGCTCTGCAACAGCATCTAAAATACTTTTACATGTCTCCCCACAATAGATCGGTATATCTTTGTGCAGAAACGAAACATAATTTGCGTGATCGGCATGTGCATGGGACAAAACAACTCCAGAAACATCCGGCTTTTCGGCTCTTCTTCCATGGTGCTCCAATAAATCTTCTCTGTAAATCCCAGGAATATCTGGAATTAGCTTCATTGCAAGAAAATCGCCTATTCCGTTGGCAGTTCTCGGAGTCAAAAATTCTTCGAAGTATTTCCCTCGCCTTTTAAAACTCATTCCGAAATCCAAAAATATTTTCGTACCGCGATCCTCTAGGAGAATTTTGTTTCCACCAATCTCCTTTACTCCCCCGTAAAATGTTAGTTTTACCACGTGTAATTCACCGTTTTCTAATTTTTTTTAACAAACAGCGTATAAATAAAGCTTATTAAAGAAAAAAGAGGGACGGGGAAGTGGGTGTGAATCTTATTTATCTTTTTGCTGGGCAAGGAATCGTGCCCGTTGTCCAACTACGAAGAGCTTAGCAATGAAGGTTATTTCTTGAGCTTCTTCCTTACTTGATACTTGCCCTACGATCAACATAATTATCAATTTACTATGTGTTTGTTTTGCTTATAAAGAGTTGTTGTACAAACATTGCCTAATTTAATTGACATTTGTTGTCTAAAATTTTATTTTAGACATTTCCTCTGAACATCATTGCCTGAAATTTAAGTAGACTTTGGTGGCTCATTATCTTAATTGCATGGATTTCTACCGGAGTTTTTAAATATACAGAAATTAAATCAAAATCCGTAGAGTTTTCTTGGTTTTCCACTCTTAAATATCCTTGAAACTCTGTATCTCCTTCGTCTGGTGCGACAACTGATACTTGTACTGTTACTTGTCCATCTTCAGGCCTGAGATTTTCTCCAGATAAAGGATTAAACGACCATGTTCCCCAAGAAATTGATGATGTATTGACCGTCCAGTTCAGTAAAGAATTGTTACCACCAATATTTTGTACCTGAAAACTTCCAATTACTGTTGCGCCTGGCTCAATACCGGTCCATGAAAGACTTCCTGAACAATCTAAATTTGGGACATTAGGTTCTGGCGGTGGTTCTTGTTCTTCAGGAGGTATATACACTGCTTTGAACAATTGACCACCTGTATTGTATTGCCAAACAGTTGATCCTTCAGGTGTGACTTCGAAGATCTTGCCCGTTTCTCCATTGGTGATAAGAGTGTTTCCACTTGAGAGCCTCCAAGCGCCTGATATGTGACTTGCGTAAAAACTAGTGGGAGGATTTGCTGTATAGATCCATGTTTGTGTCTCTGGTCCATACGCGGAACCAGGTTCAAGATAATACTCGCCGTTCTCGTTCACCGGTGTAGTAATTTGGTCAACTGTGGAATAATGGCTGCCAGGGCGATTCGCACCATTATTGAAGACAAGGATGTCTCCTTCACCAGGGCATCCTTCATCAATCCATGACGCATCGTGCTGACTGAAAAATTTTCTATCATTAGTTGTTCCTGCGTCATAGGTCATCGGGTTTCCCCAACGGTACAAAAGATCGCCTCCTTTGCCGCTGTTCCCACCGGTATGACTTGCCGCCTCTTCTGTTGTGGTGCTATGGTCAATTACCCAGATTTCATTGAAATTATTAACACTGATTAGTATTTGGTCGAATTTTTCGTTATAATCAACAGAGTTTGTATGCATCCAATCTTGTTGGGTTGATGTCGCATAATTGATATCAACCAATTCTGGGTGATCTCCGACCACACCGTAATTTTCTTTTGACACATCATAATCCTGAATAAGATGGTCCCATACATGCCACTCCCAGACGATCTCGCCACTTGAAGGTCCTGTTGGTTGAACCTCAATTACGTGGTCAGGCCATAATCCTTGAGTGGACACATAACTCGGGTTCCTTCCTTGAGCAATCGCCTCAGTGCGTGTTTTGGTTTCCCACGCAATCAATAGCACATTTCCATTAGGTAATGTTTTTATATCATGATGAGTGAGGCGCCCATTCGTATTGTATCGAAAATCCCATACGATTGTTCCATCCCATTCTACTTTTTGAACACCACCACCGGACCCGCCAGTCCCACCACCGGAACCAGTTCGTATGGTCCTTAGAATCGTCCCATCACCAAGCCACCAAACAGCGACACCAGGAAAATAGCTGCTTGCCCATGAATGGTTCAATGATCCATCAGCATGTCTGAGGTATGTTGTTGAGGTCCACATCGGTGCATATAGAATTTGACCTTCTGTTATCATCGAAGGTTGTTCATAATTTTGTTCAATTTTTTGAGGCAAAGACATTGGTATAAAACAAAATCCCACCATAATAAGAATAATTGAAAATAAAACCACCCGAGATTTAATGAATAATTTTAATACTCCTCTTTTATTCATAAGAATTTTCTCCTGTTAACCGATATGATTAACATTTAATAATGTTTTTGCCAATTTTATCCAAATTTTGTCCAATCGAAACTAATAAAACCTAGGTGTTCATTAGGAGACTGCAAGGTGTCAGGTATGCCTAAAGTAAAAATAGATGACATTCTTGCAAATTACGACAAAAAGAAACTGACAATTGCAACTGTTTGTTCTCATTCAAGTCTTCAGATTTTTAATGGCGCTAGAAAAGAGGGTTTTACGACACTAGGAATCTCTGTTGGAGAAGTAAAAAAATTCTACAATGCCTTCCCTCTTGGCAAACCAGATGAATTTTTCATTGTTGATAAATACAAAGACATAGGAAACTACGCCGAGGAACTTCAAGAAAAGAACGTTATTATCATCCCCCACGGCTCATTTGTCGAATATCTCGGGCCGAAGAATTTTTTAGCACTAAATTTACCAACGTTTGGAAACAGAGAGGTCCTTGATTGGGAGTCTGATAGAAAAAAAGAGAAACGTTGGTTGGAAAGCGCTGGTCTTACCATGCCGAAACAGATAAAGGATCCAAGGAAAATCAACAAACCCGTAATAGTTAAATATCACGGAGCAAAAGGTGGAAAAGGATTTTTTGTCGCAAAGACCTATGAAGAGTTCGTAAAAAGAGTCGATAAAGACAAACCCTATTTTATCCAGGAATTTGTTATGGGAACTAGGTACTATTTGCACTATTTCTATTCACCTATTCAAAATGATGCCTATAAGTTAAGTAAAGGCAGTCTTCAACTCCTCTCAATGGACAGAAGAGATGAAACAACCATTGATGAAGTACAAAGACTTGGTTCTATTGCAGAGCTAGAAGAGCTTGGCATCCATCCCACATTCGTTGTAACCGGTAACATACCAATTGTGATGAGAGAGTCGCTTTTGCCGCAAGTCTTTAAGATGGGTGAAGCAGTAGTTGAGAAATCACTGAAACTTTTTGGTGGAGTCCTGGGTCCGTTTTGTCTTGAAACCGTTGTAACAGAAGATCTAGAGTTTAGGGTGTTTGAGATATCTGCACGTATTGTTGCAGGCACCAATCCATATACCTCAGGTTCCCCATATTCTGAAATGATACAGCCCGATCTATCTACTGGTCGACGTATTGCCCAAGAGATAAAGTACGCTACAAAACATAATCGTTTAAAAGAGATATTAACCTGATGTGATGGTTCGTAATTTATGTTGACTATTATTTTGGCGGAATCCGAATTAGAAATTATGCCAGGTGAGCTTGTCAATCATCCCTTGATAGTTTCTTTTGCTCATCAAAGACGAAAACAACCAGAGCGCATTCTCTTGGATTCCAACTATCATCATGTAGCAATGAAAGATCTTGTGGGTGGTCGGCGGCGCGGTCGACCAGATATAATTCATCTTTTTCTTTTAACTGCTTTGGAGTCAATTGCCAATAAAAAAGGGCAACTAAAAATTATTATTCACACACGAAACGATGATGTCATTTATGTGAATCCAGAAACAAGAATCATGAGGAACTATGATCGTTTTGTTGGCCTGATCGAACAATTGTTTGAAAAAAAAGTCGTTCGCAGCGAAGAGCAAACTCTTCTTGAATTGAAACAAAAAGTACCATTGAAAAATTTAATTAGCGAACTTAAGGCAGATCAGATAATTGCCTTTTCTGAAGAAGGAAAAGCTACCAATCTGCACAACTATCTCAAAGATTCAAACAAACATAAGAAAAAAAATATTGTGTGCATTGTTGGAGGTTTTCCTTCTGGTGCATTTCAATCTGACATAAAATCAATTACCGATGAAGTAGTTTCTATTTATCCAGAAATGCTTGTTGCATGGACTGTTGCAAGTGAAATTCTTGTTAATTATGAAATCGCCTATTTGTGAAGTGTTACCATTATAGCAATTTGTGCCCAGAGTCTATTTTCTGCTTCATCAAAAATTACCGATTGTTTCCCATGTGCAACATCTTTTGTCACTTCATATCCATAGTATGCGGGTAAGCAGTGCATAAATATCGCATCAGGTTTTGCCTGACGCATAACATTTTGGTCTATAGTGTAGCCTTTGAACTCCCTGATTCTTTGCTCTTTCTGAGCTTCGTCTCCCATAGAAACCCAAGTATCTGTTGCTATGACATCTGCATCTTTTGTTGCACTTTCCACTTTATCCGTAATCTCTACTTTCACTCCGAATTTTTTTGCTTCCTCAACATAATATGATTCAGGCCAGTATTTTTTTGGAGCGACAATCTTTACATTCATTCCTACAATGCCGCAGCCTAGAAGATATGAGTGGGCCATGTTGTTGTTTCCATCACCCATATAAACAAAATTAAGTCCTTTTAGTTTCATCTTGTGTTCTTTAATAGTCATAAGATCAGTTACAATCTGACATGGATGCTCCTTGTCATCCAAACCACTTATAACAGGTACTGTGGAATGTTTCGCTAACTCCTTCATTGCTTGGTTGCTTTTAGCGCGGTACATAATTAAATCAACATAACGCGATAGAACCAATGCAGTATCTTCGATACTCTCCCCTCGTCCAAGTTGTATATCGTTTGTACTCAAAAATATTGCATGACCGCCCAGAAGTGTCATGCCAACTTCAAAAGAAACTCTTGTTCGTGTACTGGGCTTCTCGAAAATCATACCAAGTGTCTTGCCTTTAAGATGTTCAATTGATTTGCCTTTTTTTGACTGATGTTTCAACTTGATCCCAAGATCAATGATTTCTTCCAAATCGTCTTTAACGTCCAACATTGAAATAAGATCCCGTTTCATGAAAACTGGGAATGTCATTTCTTTCTTTAAAAGTATCGAATATGGAAAATCTCTTTATCCACAACTTCCATATGTATTGGCTGAGCAGATGGGAGTAAATATTGGTGATTTGTTCAAAGAAGAAAAAATATCATTCAGTGATTTAAGCAATAGAATTATTGCTATAGATGCTTATAATGTACTTCACCAATTTCTTGCCAGTATTAGACAAAAAGATGGAACTCCACTAAAAGATGCAAGAGGAGAAATCACCTCACACCTATCTGGTCTTTTTCATAGAACTGCAAATTTAGTTGAAGCTAAAATAAAACCTGTTTATGCTTTTGACGGCAAACCCCATCCCTTAAAAGCTAAAACCCTTGAAGAAAGACATAAACGAAAGGTAATGGCTGAAAAAGCTTGGAAAGAAGCAATAGAAGCGGGCGATTTGGAAAAAGCAAAAAGTAAAGCACAGCAAACATCGCGATTAACAGATGAAATGGTACAGCAGAGTAAACAACTTTTAACAGCACTTGGGATACCTTATGTTCAATCGCCTTCAGAAGGAGAATCTCAGGCTAGTTATATGGTAAAAAAAGGTGATTCTTACGCAGTAGGTTCACAAGACTATGACTGCTTACTTGTAGGTTCCCCTCGTCTTGTTAGAAATCTTACGTCGGCTGATAAACGAAAGTTACCAGGAAAAGAAGCCTATACTAAGATATATCCAAAGATGATAAGATTGGAACCAAACCTAAAATCAATGGGTATAACTCAGAACCAACTTGTAGATATGGCTATTCTCATCGGTACAGATTTCAATGAAGGTGTAAAAGGTATAGGACCAAAAAAAAGTCTAGATATTATAAAAAAAACAGATAAAATCGAGAACGCTTTAGAAACTATAAAAATTGCGGACAAACCATCATCTGATACCATACAAGAGATACAGAAAATATTTTTAGAGCCAGATGTAACAGATGATTATACACTTGCTTGGTCAGCACCCGATAGAGATGCGGTTATCAAAATATTATGCGATGAACACCAATTCACTAGAGACCGCGTAGAGTCAATTCTTGATAAATTTTCTTGCATTGAAAATATTAAAAAACAGAAAAACTTGTTTGATTTTTAATCCTTCTCAGGCAACACTGTTACCGTCAATCCCTCAATGTCTGGGAATTTTTCATTTGAAAGCTTCAGAATTTTCTGCCGAATTTTATCAAATTCTGCAACAGACATGTTGGCGGATACTTTTATTTCTATTTCACCTTGAGCAATAGGACCAGATCTCCTCAGTCTGACCATATGAACCGACTTTACGCCGTCTATTTTTTCAGCTATATTCTTTATTACATCGCTTTGCAGAACGCACGACCCATCGCACGCGTCAATGAGCATGTAGCTTGATTCTTTTATTGCAGCAAAACCAATACTAACAATAATGCCAGCAATAATAAAACCAACAATGGCATCAGCAACATAAAAACCAAGAGAAGAAAGAATCAGTGCAATTACGGTAAGACCCGACGTAGTCCCATCTTTTACTGTATTAAATGCATCTAATCTAACAGAGCTCATCTCAGATTTCTTTCCGCGTATATATTTGTATGCACCTAGTGCTAGAGCAACTATAGCCGCAGCCAAAGCTACAAACATTCCGATTAAAGGCAGCTGTACAGTAACAGGATTGATAAATTGATTATATGAGCGGAAAATAACATATGCAGCAAGAACCAGCATAACTCCTGCGGCACCTATTGATGCAAGATTTTCCATTTTGTAATAACCATAATGAAACTTATGGTCTGCGGGCTTTCGGAAAAACCTCAGACCAATCCACACAATGGCAGAAACAAAACCATCGCCAATACAATCAATACCATTTGCTACAAGAGCTACACTCTTTGAAATTGTTTCACCAAAAACGATTTGTACAACACCAAATCCTATAAGAATAAATGCAGTTACGAAAGCAAGTCTGTCAGCATTTTTCACAAAATTATCAGAACTATTCATTTTTTCCACTTTAATAAAATTAATTTTTTATCACTTTAAATTTGTCGACGCCGTTCAGCAAAGCTAACTTTTCGCCGTTATCCCACATTATCCAAATAAGCTCTTGCTCTTCATCTATCTCAAGAACCGTTCCCTTTTCTCCTGCCTTAATTCTTGTCCAAGTATCATCAATGGAAACAAGTTGAACTCTATTGCCTACCTTCACAGATTCTTTTTTCACTATCTCACCTTTCTTTTAATTTATGCGGGTAACGGGATTCGAACCCGTGTGACTAGCTTGGGAAGCTAATATCATAGCCACTAGATCATACCCGCATGATTAAAAAGTGGAAGGATGGGAAGATTTTCCCTTTCCCAAATCACACAGATTCTAATATCTTTTGTACGTACTTGTAGAATTTATCCACTGTACTGATGTGCACTTGTTCTTCTGGTGAATGCGGGTATTTTATAGTTGGTCCTATTGAAATCATATCCATTCCTGGGAATTTCTCTCCAACAATTCCACACTCAAGCCCAGCATGTATTGCTTCTACCTTTGGTTCATTACCATACATGTCTTTGAATATTTTTTTGGATAGTTTCAGTATTTTTGAATCAAGATCAGGTTTCCAACCAGGATAAGGTTGTTCCTCCGTTACTTTTGCACCCGAAAGTTGTGCAACTGCATGTATTCGGTCACGTAAATCCTGTAAAGATGTTTTTATTGAGCTTCTTGTACTTAGATGCAGCATTGCTTTATTTTCATTAAAAGAAACTGTTGCAAGATTTGTGGATGTTTCTACCAGATGCGGTATATCGTAGCTCATTTTATCAACACCGTGTGGAAGACCATGTAAAAGATCAAGCACTTTAATTTGCGAGTCGCCGGTCAGTGCCGTTTGTGCTTTTTCATCATCTTTGACTTCCAATTTAAAGTTAGGATCAATTGGTTTGATTTCTCCGTATATGCTTTTTTCTTCAGCCTTTAAAGTTGATACAAGCCCGTTTTTTTCAGATTTATCAAAGGAAATTTTTGCAAAAGCCTCTCTGGGTATCGCGTTGTGTTTGTCTCCTCCTTTAATTTCAGATATGTAGAACTTGTGATTGCTTTGTGCCTTCCAAAGCATTCTACTTAAAAGTTTTATTGCGTTGGCCCTTTGTTCGTGTATATCCACTCCAGAGTGTCCGCCACGCAGTCCCAAGACCTTAACGGTTGCGCTCTGCATATTTCCATTCACTTTTTGTGTTTTTATGAAAAGCTCGATATTTGTTCCTCCACCACCGGCACATCCAACTGTTACTACTCCAAAGTCTTCACTGTCAAGGTTGATCATTATTTTGCCCGTCAGCATGTTTGGTTCTAATGCAAAGGCGCCAGTAAGTCCCGTTTCCTCGTCAACTGTGAATAATGCTTCCAGGGGCCCATGTTTAAGCGTTTTATCTTCAAGTATCGCTAGGCTGATTGCAAGGCCTATGCCGTTATCTGCACCAAGAGTTGTACCATCAGCTGTTAAAATATCTCCTTTGAGTTTTAGCTGTATTGGATCTTTCGTAAAATCAAATTTCATATCACTGTTTTTTTCACAAACCATATCCATATGACCTTGCAAAATAACTGTAGGTTTCTTTTCCATGCCACTGCTAGCAGACTTTAAAATGACAACGTTGCCTGTTTTATCTGTCCTGGTCTTCAAACCCTGTTTTTTTGCAAAATCAATGATATATTGTCTTATTTTTTCTTCATGTTTTGAACAGCGTGGTATCTTTCTAATTTCATCAAAATGTTTCCATAATACTTTTGGTTCTAAATTTTCTATGATTGACATATGTTGTACCTCCCCATATTGAAAAACTGTAATACGACAACAAATAAAAAAGATTCGCAAACGAAATTATGTGTTATTTCTCGTTAAAACACTCAAAATCTCGTTGAAATAGTTTATATAATCTTTATCTATTCATTGAGAAAGCCGGAGGCGATTTATTTATGGATTGGGGTATGAAAAACCGACTTTCAAAAATAATCAAACCAAAAGATGGCCGTACTGTTATGCTTGCTGTTGATCACGGCTATTTTATGGGACCTACATCAGGACTGGAGGATATTGGTAAGACGGTTAGCCCACTGTTGCCATATGCTGATACTTTGATGCTTACAAGAGGGGCATTACGAAATTACATAGATCCAACAACTGATGTACCAATTGTTTTACGCGTCTCAGGCGGAACAAGTATTATCGGAAAAGAACTTCTTCACGAAGGAACGGTTGTTTCGATTGAAGATGCAATTAGATTAAATGCATCAGGTGTTGCTTATTCTATATTGGTTGGTGCAGAGTTTGAGCGAGATACCATCTTAGGAATGACTAAATATATTGATGAGGCCGAAAGATATGGCATTCCTGTTGTTGCTGTAACCGCTGTTGGAAAAGACATGGTTAGAGACGCACGTTACATGAGCCTTGCTTCAAGGATGGCTGCTGAACTCGGTGCACACATTGTTAAAACCTATTATGTGGATGGCTTTGAGCAGGTTATTGAGAGCTGCCCGGTTCCTGTTGTTATTGCTGGTGGTAAGAAACAACCAGAAAAAGAAGCACTGCAAATGGCTTACGATGCAATCCATGCAGGGGCAATAGGTGTGGATATGGGACGAAATATCTTCCAAAGCGCAAGTCCCGTAGGTATGATTAAAGCGGTAAATGTTATAGTTCACAAAAAAGCAACACCAAAAGAAGCGTACGATTTGTTTAAATCAAATAAAAAATAATTCTATTATTTTTTCTAATCCTTGATGCCCATTACGATACATTTAAATAAAAAATGATATTAACCTCAACAAAAACAACGGAGAAGATAAGATATGATAGAATTGTGGCAAATAATCGTAATAATAATAGCGCTGGTGTTTGTCTGCGTCCTACTTTGGTTTTTCAGTTTTTACAACAGAATAGTTAGATCCGAAAACCGTATAGATAATGCATGGGGACAAATTGATGTACAACTCAAGAGAAGAGCAGACCTCATCCCAAATCTTATGGAAACCGTCAAAGGTTATATGAATCATGAGCGTGGGACCCTTGAGGCTGTCACAAAAGCACGAGCTTCTATAATGAGTGCAAAGACTCCACAAGAAAGCATCAACGCAGATAACATGCTCACAGGTGCATTAAAAACCTTATTTGCTGTTGCAGAAAGCTATCCCGATCTTAAAGCAAGTCAGAACTTCTTAAGCCTTCAAGATGAATTGACACATACTGAAGAGAAAATAGCTTATTCAAGACAACACTTCAACGATTCAGTATTAGTATTCAACAATACTATAGAGACTTTCCCTGGAGTAGTATTTGCTAGAAGAATGGGCAAAAAAGAAAAACAGATGTTACAAATCCCAGAAGCATCCAGAGAAGTACCAAAAG
>JBFYMG010000026.1:0-2846 GCA_041305025.1 Thermoplasmatales archaeon | reverse complement strand
TCCCTGTTAATCGCCTAAAAAGAAAGAGGCGAATAACGAAAATATGCATGAAAATTCATGCGTATAGCAAAAAACGCAACAAGTTATAAATATACGTAGGTATTAAATATATAATATATAAGAAGGTGAATTGGAAGAGGTGAATTATAGATGAAAAAGATATTGGTAATAATTTTAGTAGGAATGATATGCATTAGCATGACAGGGATTGCAACTTCTTTAACCATAACTCCGAAGTCAAAAGAAACAAAAGTTAATTCCGAGGAGTTTAAGACCGTAGAAAAAACAACTATTGGTGCGATGGAGAATTTGAAAAAATCAGTTTATAAATATCTGAACATGGATGAAAACATCTACGGCCGTGAGGAAACCGCTCAAAGTTCCATCGATGCACCATGGATTAAGCAAACCAGCAGTATCTTTGAATGGTGGGTAAGATTAAAATATAATGGTGAAACATTTCAAGAACAGCTTGACGTTTCTATTGCTGATTTTCAACAAAAATTCCTCAAACATCCCTTATACTCGGAAGATGTCTTTTTTAACATAGATGCTGACCCCGAGGATGACATAAAAGTTTCCTTTGGATTTTATTGGGAGACAATACTAAACAAAAAAACTAACGTAGAACACAAATCTCTAGAGGATATGATTCGAGTGAGACAGATAAACAATGGGCCTTCAGATCTTTATGCAGGACTTGAGGTATGGTCTGAAATACATATCAACTGGGGGCTTGTGAATCAAAATAGTGTAGAAGGTTACATATCTTCTCAAAGTAGTCAAATGCCTGGTTCGCAACAGGCGACTCTCAAGTTAGTAAAATCTAGCCCATTATTTATGAAATTAATAGAACAAACAATACGACATAAAACAAATATTGGGTTCGGTCCGCTACAGACCCCGGTTGGCGGTACACTAGTTAATTCTGATGGAAATACTGTTCAGAATCAGCCAATGCAAGATCCAGAGCCGTTACCAGCTGGTAACGATTATTTCGCTTTAGGTGCAGGATATCGTACTGCGCCAGGTGATATGATACCACTATATGCTGAGAAAAGATTTGCATTTGCAAAAGAGAACCTTTTCAGCCCGGTCATATTCCAGCAGATAATGAAAACCGAATCAGCTGGAGTGGAAGTCCCTCTAGAATTATTGTATGGCTTCCGAGCATGGAATGGAAGTACAAATACGCTCAAATATGATATTGCATTCTCAGTTGGTTTTACTCCTTTTATTACTTTGACCACTCAATTTATCCCGCTTGGCGGTTACATTTATTATCATTTTGACGCGGCAAGCTATCATAATAGTGAAACAAAAATTACGTATGGATCAAATATAAATGTTGGCGGCGGGGATGGAGTTAGTCTATCTCTTGTTTTAGATAAGATAGATAGTAATATGGCGCACTCTGGAAGATGGATGAGCTTTGGTCTTAGAAGAGATCCACATGGATTTGATTACCAGGCAAGTAATGAATTCGATGTAGCAATCATCGTAGATTCTCCATGGTTCAGCCAGAAAGTAAGAATTAAAGGTCTACCTCAGACTGTTTCTTATTCATGGAAAATTTTTGATGATTTTGAGGTGATATTTGTTCAAGGCGAAGTATTCTATGTTAATGTAAAAGGATATGCAGACCTTACTATGAGTAGTCCAATAAATGAGATAATTGTTTATTATCCAAAATTGAAAGATCCGACTGAGCCCGATGTTACTTTCCTGAAAGTTAGCAATATACCCAGTTCCCGTAAATTGGAGGCAAAGGCTACACTAAACATACAAAATGGAAGTATGCTAAGAATAGATGCTGATGGGTATGTTGATCTCACAAAGAGCGGTTCGTTGGGTGAGATAAAAGTCTACTATCCTAAAGCAGATCCCGAGGATCCAGATGTTGTTCTTATGAAAGTTCCAGCAGGTAGTATAAACAGCCAAAGGGTGAGTGCTGAGGCTACTCTCTATGTTGATGCAGATAATTTTAGCAATGTAGATAACTATGTTTATGGAAAAATTCAGCGTCAAGCAGATTCTAATTTCAACGAATTGGATTTCTATCTACCTAGCGTTGCTACACCTATTGTACAAATTACAGATATTCCGGCAAATGCCTATGCTACTGGAACATTCTGGTGGAACCAGCTTAAAGGATTTGGGCGTGCAGAGAGATCATCTGCTAGTCAAAACCCAGATCCTGTTCATTTCAACCTCGTCTTCGATACGCTCACCTTAAGTGATGTTTTTAGTATCGGTGACGGACATGTACAAACTGATTTTAAGATAGCTGAGGACGGATACTTTAAATTTGACACAGCACATGATATACTTGGCAACCAGTTTTCAGTTGGCAATTCAGCCACAGGGAATTCATTTGCTATAGGTGCTAGTACTGTTTCAGCCCAGGATTTTCAAGCAGCTTGGGGTCTGAATACTTCAGGACCAGAGCTTCAAGTAGACAGTTTAGCATTATCAGGTACTCTTAATGCATTAAATGATTTCGATGTTGCAATAGATCTTGATGGCGAAACCGTTGATTTTACTGGTGATTGGTCTTTAGGTGAATCAGGTGGTTTTAGCATAGATTTACAACAGAATGTGGATGTACGTATTGACTTATTTCACCTTGATAATGCTAGCGGAAAACTTGATTTAAACGGGTACGTGATTTTAAGCGATAATCTACACTATGACATGAGCTGGCAATGGAAACAAGGTACCAGTCTTGAGGATCCCGGTTATTTCAAAATCAACGAAGGTACAAATGATCCAAACCTTAAGGAGATAAGCTTTGATTTTGCTATTAAAGATGAATCCGGTGTAAACAAGTGGGGTGCAGATATCAC